>NZ_JBHVEE010000066.1:0-51004 GCF_042802415.1 Streptomyces sp. NPDC057486
CCCTCGCACCCGACAGGTGCGAGGGGGCCGCGGTTATGTGCGGGGGAGAAAACCGTCACCGCATATCTCGATGTCGAGTATCTTGGCGTCGAGATAAATCCTCCAACTGTGAGAGGGGTGTGTCCGCTCCATGGCCAAGATCAAGGTGGTCGGCCCCGTCGTCGAGCTCGACGGCGACGAGATGACCCGCATCATCTGGTCCTTCATCAAGGACCGGCTGATACTGCCGTACCTCGATATCGAGCTGAAGTACTTCGACCTGGGCATCGAGCACCGGGACGCCACCGACGACCGGGTGACGGTCGACGCCGCCCACGCCATCGAGAAGTACGGCGTCGGCATCAAGTGCGCCACGATCACGCCGGACAGGGAGCGGGTCGAGGAGTTCGGGCTCAAGGCGATGTACCGCTCGCCGAACGCCACCATCCGCAACATCCTCGGCGGCGTCGTCTTCCGCGAGCCGGTCATCATGCGGAACGTGCCGCGGCTCGTCCCGGGCTGGACCAAGCCCGTTGTCGTCGGACGGCACGCCTTCGGCGACCAGTACCGCGCCACCGAACTGAACATCCCCGGCCCGGGGACCCTCACCATGACCTACACGCCGAAGGACGGCTCCGAGCCCGTCGAGGTCGAGGTCCACGAGTACCCGGGTGCCGGTGTCGCGCTGTCGATGTACAACCACGACGAGGCGATCCGCGACTTCGCGCGCGCCTCGTTCCGCTACGGACTGGCGCGCGCCTACCCGGTGTACATGTCGACGAAGAACACCGTCCTCGCGACGTACGACGGCCGCTTCAAGGACATCTTCCAGGAAGTCTTCGACACCGAGTTCGGTGCGGACTTCGCGCAGGCGGGTCTCACCTACGAGCACCGCCTGATCGACGACATGGTCGCCTCGGCGCTCAAGTGGGAGGGCGGCTACGTCTGGGCGTGCAAGAACTACGACGGCGATGTCCAGTCCGACGTCGTCGCGCAGGGTTTCGGCTCGCTCGGCCTGATGACCTCGGTCCTGACGTCCCCCGACGGCAGGACCGTCGAGGCGGAGGCCGCGCACGGCACGGTCACCCGCCACTACCGCCGGCACCGGCGCGGCGAGGCGACGTCGACCAACCCGATCGCGTCGATCTTCGCCTGGACCCGCGGACTCGCCCACCGGGGCAGACTGGACGGCACTCCCGAGGTGGTCGCGTTCGCCGAAGCGCTGGAGCGGGTCTGTGTCGAGACCGTGGAAGGCGGTCGGATGACGAAGGACCTGGCGCGGCTGATCTCCGCGGACGCCCCGTGGCTGACCACGGAGGAGTTTCTGGACGCGCTCGATGTGAACCTGCAGAAGAAGATCGCGTCGCTCTGACGGCCTCGCCCCGACAGCCCGCACGTTGATCTGTGGTGTCCGTCCCCTCCCCCGAGAAGGGACGGACACCCGAGGCCGGAGCCCACCGGAGCGCAGATGTCCCCGGAACGTGGCGACTTGAGCGGCCCTGCCCCGACCTGACGTCAGCTTTGTCGACGGAGTGTCAGGGATCAAGGGAGGCCGGGGGCCTGTGGCACGGAAGTGACCATTCCGCCACGCTGTGATCGCTGCGCAACGGTGGCGGTCCGGCGCGGCGGAGCACCACGGAAGGGGGGCGCGCGAGGGCACTCGCCGATCCCCCGAATGCCACCGTGCGCCATCTCTCCCGGAACTTGCAGCCTGCCTCCGGGCATCCTTCTGGGTAGTCCGGAACGGTGGACCGCCGTATCGGGGCAGGGGGAACAACAGGGCGACGGAAGAGCGGGGCACGCCAGGCACGTTCGGGGGAACGGAGGGGGAACAATGCCTCGTTGGAAGGCATTACCGGATGAACTCGACCCGCAGGTGAGGGAGTTTGCGGGCCAGCTGCGCAGGCTCATCGACCGCACCGGGCTGAGTGTCGCGGCGGTGGCCGACCGCACGGGCTACAGCAGGACGTCGTGGGAGCGCTATCTGAACGGGCGGTTGCTCGCGCCCGAAGGGGCGATCGTCGCTCTGGCCGAGGTCACGGGCACCGACCAGGTGCATCTGGCCACCATGTGGGAGTTGGCGGAGCGTGCCTGGAGCCGCTCCGAGATGCGCCACGACCTGACGATGGAAGGCATCCGGGTCGCGCAGGCGCGCGCGGCGCTCGGTGAGTTCGGGCCGAACCCGTTGGGCGACGACAGGAGCCGCCGCTTCGGCGGCCGGACCACCGGCACGGCCGTGGACGAGGGTGAAGGCGCGGGTGCGGGCGACTGGGGCCACCCGCCATCCGTACCGGTCCAGCATGGGGACGCACCACGGGCGCCGCAGTCGGAGGACCGGCCGCGCCGGCCCGACGGCGTCCAGAGGGAGCCGGCCGACCGCCGCAGGCTGACCCTGTCGGTCACCGGTGCGGTGGGCGCGCTGCTGGTGCTGGCCGCCGCGGTACTCCTGACCGGTCCGGGCGGCGACGACAACGGCGGGCAGGCCGGGGCCGACCCGTCGTCCGCATCGTCGGCGGCCGGCGCGTCCGCACCGGCCGCCGGGGTCGGGTGCAGCGGCGCCGACTGCACGGGACGGGACCCGGAGGACATGGGGTGCGGCGGCCGGTCAGCGCGCACGGTCTCCAGCGCCACGGTCGGCGGAAGCCTCGTCGAGGTGCGCTACAGCAGGACGTGTGGCGCGGCGTGGGCCCGGATCACCGATGCCGTCCGGGGGGACACGGTACGGATCACCGCGGGCGGTACCGCGCGGCAGGACGGCACGGTCGACGCCGACGCGGACGCGTACACCCCAATGGTCGCCGTGAAGAAGGCCGCCGACGCCAGGGCATGCGCGACCCTCGCCTCCGGCACGAAGGGGTGCACCACCGCCGCCGCCGAGTGAGAACGGGCGGGGTTCGGTGAGCGGTGAGTGACCGGCTGTGTGCGGTGCCACAGGGGGCCGGGCGGCCGGGAGGCCCCGGGTCGGATAGCCTGATCGCTGGATATCTCTTCACATCAAGATTCAGGAGATGTCCAGCACCAGGGGCAGGGACCCCCACCGCCAGCTGTCTAACGGAGATCGCCATGACCCGCACTCCCGTGAATGTCACCGTGACCGGCGCAGCCGGCCAGATCGGCTACGCGCTGCTCTTCCGCATCGCCTCCGGCCACCTGCTCGGCCCGGACGTGCCGGTCAACCTGCGCCTCCTGGAGATCCCGCAGGGGCTGAAGGCCGCCGAGGGCACCGCGATGGAGCTCGACGACTGCGCCTTCCCGCTGCTGCGCAACATCGAGATCACGGACGACGCCAACGTCGGCTTCGCCGGTGCGAACGTCGCCCTGCTCGTCGGCGCCCGCCCGCGCACGAAGGGCATGGAGCGCGGCGACCTGCTCTCCGCCAACGGCGGCATCTTCAAGCCGCAGGGCAAGGCCATCAACGACAACGCCGCGGACGACATCAAGGTCCTCGTCGTCGGCAACCCGGCCAACACCAACGCGCTCATCGCGCAGGCCGCCGCCCCGGACGTACCGGCCGAGCGCTTCACCGCGATGACCCGCCTGGACCACAACCGCGCGATCTCGCAGCTGGCCGCCAAGACCGGTGCCGCCGTCTCCGACATCAGGAAGCTGACGATCTGGGGCAACCACTCGGCGACCCAGTACCCGGACATCTTCCACGCGGAGATCGCCGGCAAGAACGCCGCCGAGCTCGTCAACGACGAGGCGTGGCTGGCCGACACCTTCATCCCGACCGTCGCCAAGCGCGGCGCCGCGATCATCGAGGCCCGCGGCGCGTCCTCGGCCGCCTCGGCCGCCAACGCCGCCATCGACCACGTGTACACCTGGGTCAACGGCACCGCCGCCGGCGACTGGACCTCGATGGGTATTCCGTCGGACGGCTCCTACGGTGTGCCCGAGGGCCTCATCTCGTCCTTCCCGGTCACCACGAAGGACGGCAAGTACGAGATCGTCCAGGGCCTGGACATCAACGAGTTCTCCCGCGCGCGCATCGACGCGTCGGTGCAGGAGCTCACCGAGGAGCGCGACGCGGTCCGTGAGCTCGGCCTGATCTGACCGTCGGATCCGGTCGTTCCCGATCCGGTCCGTACGCCCTTCGCGTACCTCACCGCCCCCGGCAGCCGTTGCTGCCGGGGGCGGCCGTGCATGCGGACCCGTACGCCCCGCCCGGGAACTGAACGCGCCCCGACCGGGTCTGTGTGGTCATGCGTGTGACGATGATTCTTCCGGCCCTGACCGAGGCGACCAGCCCGCTCTTCCGGCCCATCAAGTACTCGCTCTTCCCGCCGCTCGGCCTGGCGACCCTCGCCGGCTACCTGGACCCGGACGACGAGGTGACGCTCCTCGACGAACATGTCGAGCGGGTCGACATCGAGGCGCTCGACAGCCCCGACCTCCTCGTCGTCCAGCCGTACATCACTTCCGCCCGGCGCGGCTACGAGATAGCCGACCACTTCCGCGCCCGTGGCGTGCACGTCGCCATGGGCGGCCTGCATGTGACCTCGCTCCCCGACGAGGCGTCGGAGCACGCCGACACGATTTTCACCGGGCCGGGGGAGGACACCTGGCCCCTCTTCCTGAAGGAGTTCCGGGACGGTGTGCCGGGCCGCCGCTACGACTCCACGCTGCGCACGCTGGCCGGACTGCCTCCCGTGCGAAGGGATCTGATCAAGCGTCACCTGTATCTGGTGCCCAACTCGATCGTCGTCTCGCGCGGCTGCCCGCACCACTGCGACTTCTGCTACAAGGACGCCTTCTTCGAGGGCGGAAAGTCCTTCTACACCCAGGCCGTGGACGACGCCCTCGCCGAGATCGAGCGGCTGCCCGGCCGCCATCTGTACTTCCTCGACGACCATCTGCTCGGAAACCGGCGCTTCGCGGAGTCACTCTTCGACGGGATGGCCGGCATGGGGAGGCTCTGGCAGGCGGCCGGAACCGTCAAGTCCGTACTCCAGCCGGATCTGTTGGAACGGGCCGTCGACGCGGGACTGCGCAGCCTGTTCGTCGGCTTCGAGACCGTCAACAGTGCCAACCTCGCAGAGCGCCGCAAGGACCAGAACATCGGCAAGGACTACGCGGCCGCCGTCCGCCGGCTCCACGACGCCGGTGTCATGGTCAACGCCAGCTTCGTCTTCGGACTCGACCACGACGGGCCGGACGTCTTCGACCGTACGGTGGAGTGGGCCGTCGAGCAGGGCATCGAGACGGCCACCTTCCACATCATGACGCCGTACCCGTCCACCGGTCTGTGGAAGCAGATGGAGGCCGAGGACCGGATCGTCCATCGGGACTGGGACCTCTACGACACCCGCCATGTCGTGTACCGACCGAAGGGGATGACTCCGCGTCAGCTGGAGGACGGCTACTGGCGCGCCTACCGGGACTTCTACCGCTGGTCCAACATCTGGCGCGGCGCGTCCGCCCAGCCGGGCACGCACGAGCGGCTGCGGCACCTGGCGTACGCCGGCGGCTGGAAGAAGTTCGAACCCGCCTGGGACGCCCTGATCCGCTCCCGCAACGTGGTGCGGGCCATGCCCGTGCTGGAGCGGACCCTGGCGGCCTTCGGCGGACGACGGGCCACGGCCGGCTCGCCCGGCGCACGGTGATCAGCCGGCGTGCAGCCGGTCGGCCATCTCCCGCACGGCTGCCATGGCCCGGCGCTGCAGGCCGGGGCCGAAGGTGATGCGCGTGGCGCCCAGCTCGCCGAGCCTGCGCGGAGTCGGACCGTCCGGTAGCGCCAGTGCGTTGAGCGGGGCCGCGACGGCGGCGGCCAGGCGGGGAAGGGACTCGGGCGGCGCGGCGATCGGGTAGACGCAGTCCGCGCCGGCCGCCGCGTACAGCCGGGCGCGGGCGATCGTCTCCGCCTCCTGGTCCGTGCCCTCCGGGACGCCGCGCACATACGTATCGACGCGGGCGTTGACGAAGAGGTCCTCGCCCGCCACCGCCCGTACCTCCGCCAGCCGGTCCGCCTGCCGCTGCGGGTCGAGGAGGACGCCGTCCGCGGAGTCCTCCAGATTGCAGCCGACCGCGCCGGTGGCCAGAAGACGCTCCACGAGCTCCTTCGGCGGCAGTCCGTAACCGGCCTCGATGTCCGCCGACACGGGTACGGGGACGGCGCGCACGATCCGGGCGACGGCCGCGAACATCTCGGCGGCGGGCGTCGCCCCGTCCTCGTACCCGAGCGAGGCCGCGACCCCGGCGCTCGGGGTGGCCAGCGCGGGGAAGCCCGCGTCGGCGAAGACGCGGGCGCTCGCGGCGTCCCACGGGCCGGGGAGGACCAGCGGATCGCCGGGGGCGCGGCCGTGGTGCAGCGCACGGAGGACGGACACAGACATCGCGGGGCTCCTGGGGTGGTGGGCTGACGGACCGGGGCGCGACCCGGCCCGGTTCTGCCGGATCCGGGTCAGTGCTTGCTGTCGCCGGGGGTGTAGTGACCCGGGACCATCCGGGTGGTCACACCGAACCGGTTCCAGGCGTTGATCACCGTGATGGCGGCGATCAACTGAGCGAGCTCGGCCTCCTCGAAGTGCTTCGCGGCCTTCTCGTACACCTCGTCCGGCACGAAACCGTCGGTCAGGACCGTCACGGCATCCGTCAGCTCGATCGCCGCGATCTCCTTCTCCGTGTAGAAGTGCCGCGACTCCTCCCACGCGCTGAGCTGAACGATCCGCTCGACGGACTCGCCCGCAGCGAGCGCGTCCTTGGTGTGCATGTCGAGGCAGAACGCACAGTGGTTCAGCTGCGAGGCGCGGACCTTCACCAGTTCGGCGAGGACCGGATCGAGGCCCTTACGGGACGCGGCGTCCAGCCGGACCATGGCCTTGTAGACATCGGGGGCGAGCTGGGCCCAGTGCAGGCGGGCGCTGTGCTCGGGGGCGTGGTCGGAACTCGGGTGGGAGTGCTCGTTCGTGGTCATGGGTACGACGCTACGGGGTGGATGGCGCACCGGTATGGTCCATTTCCATGACGGATTCCTGGGCCACTTTCGGAGCCGACCTGCATATCGACCCGACCGGTGCGGCAGGGCTGCGGGCCGGGCTGATGGACGCCCTGCGGGAGGCCGTAAGGACCGGGCGGCTGGCCCCCGGTACCCGGTTGCCGTCCTCCCGCGCGCTCGCCGCGGACCTGGGTATCGCCCGGAACACCGTCGCCGACGCCTACGCCGAACTGGTCGCCGAGGGGTGGCTCACCGCCCGGCAGGGCTCCGGCACGAGGGTCGCGCAGCGGGCCGAACCGCGTCCGGTGGCCACGACGGCGCCGCGTTCCAGGCCGGTGCGCCGACGGCCCGCGTACAGCCTGATGCCCGGCTCGCCGGATCTCTCCACGTTCCCGCGCGCCGACTGGCTCAAGGCGGCCCGGCGCGCCCTGACCGCCGCGCCGAACGACGCCTTCGGATACGGCGATCCGCACGGACGCATCGAGCTGCGCACCGTACTGGCCGGTTATCTGGCGCGGGCGCGCGGTGTGTACGCGGCCCCGGAGCGGATCGTGATCTGTTCGGGCTTCGTCCATGGCCTGATGCTGATGGGGAAGGTGCTGCGGCAGCGACGCGTGCGCGAGGTGGCCGTCGAGTCGTACGGACTGGACATGCACTGGAAGCTGCTCGCCGACGCCGGACTGCGTACCCCCTGCCTGCCGCTCGACGGACTCGGTTCCCGGACCGCGGAACTGGCTGGGATGCGCGGGGTGGGCGCGGTCCTGATGACGCCCGCGCACCAGTTCCCCACGGGGGTCCCGCTCCATCCGGACCGGCGGGCCGCGGCGGTCGACTGGGCGCGGGGCACGGGCGGGCTGATCCTGGAGGACGACTACGACGGGGAGTTCCGCTACGACCGGCAGCCGGTCGGCGCCCTCCAGGGCCTCGACCCGGAACGCGTCGTGTACATGGGGACGTCCAGCAAGTCCCTGGCGCCGGGACTGCGGCTGGCCTGGATGGTGCTGCCGCCCGGGCTGGTGGGGGAGGTGACCGAGGCGAAGGGGCAGGTCGACTGGGTGTCGAGCACGCTGGACCAGCTGACGCTCGCGGAGTTCATCGAGTCCGGTGCCTACGACCGCCATGTGCGCTCCATGCGGCTGCGCTACCGGCGCCGCCGCGACCAGCTCGTCGCGGCGCTCGCCGAACATGCCCCCGCGCTGCGCGTCAGCGGGATCGCCGCGGGTCTGCACGCCGTGGTCGAACTCCCGGAGGGCAGCGAGCGGGCAGTGATCCAGGCCGCTGCCTGGCAGGGCCTGGCGCTGGAGGGCCTGGCGCGCTTCCGGCACACGGACGCGGAGGCGGGCAGCGACGCCCTGGTCATCAGCTACGGGACGCCGACCGACAGCGCCTGGGCAGGAACGCTGGAGGCGCTCTGCCGGGTGCTCCCTTAGGGGCGGGGAGAGCGCACCGGCGCAGTACGTCCTACCGTGCGCCCGGGACAGCCGGCCCGGGGGTGTCCGTCGGGGCCTCGCCGAACCGGGTCAGCGCCAGCGCGCCCACGACCGCCACCGCGAACCCGGTGACCGCCAGCCAGCCGAGACCCTCCCGCGTACGGTCCCCGAGCCAGACGATGCCCACCAGCGCCGGGCCGATCGTCTCGCCGATCACCATGCCGGCCGTCGCCGTCGTCACCGAGCCCCGCTGCAGCGCGGACGTGAGCAGCAGGAACGCCGCGCCTCCGCCCAACAGCAGCGCATACGTCGCCGGGTTGGCGACCAGCGCGGACGGCGAGATGTCGTCGATCAGCCGCACAGCGACCTCGACCACCCCGAAACCGCACCCTGCCCCCAGCCCCAGCACCAGTGCGCGCGGCTTCTCCGGCAGCCGCCCGGCCGCCGCGCCGATCAGCAGGACACCCAGTGCGATACCCAGCATCCACCAGCGCAGGGCGGTCGAGCCGGTCCGGTCGCCCTCGCCGCCGGCGGCGAGCCCCAGCATGGCGAGACCCGCGCAGACCACGCCGACGGCGGCCCACTCGGTACGGCTCAGCCGCACGTGCAGCAGGCGCGCGGCGACCACGGCCGTCACCGCGAGACTCGCGGCGAGGGCGGCGCCCACCGCATAGATCGGCAGGGAGCGCAGGGCGATGATCTGGAGGACGAAACCGCAGCCGTCGAGAGCGAGTCCGGCCATGTAGCGCCACTGGCGCACGGCGCGCAGCAACAGCGCCGGATCGACCCCCGCACCGGACCCCGGCCCGGCGGCGGCCCGCGCGGCTACGGCCTGGAGGACGGAGGCCGTACCGAAGCAGACCGCGGATCCGAGCGCGCAGATCATCCCGAAGAGCACAGGGGGACTCTACGTGGGGGCCTGGCCCACCGGGTTCCGGCCGAATCCAGCAGCCCTCTAATCTGACGAACGTTCCTATGGCGTGGACCGGACAACGGGGAGACAGAAAATGGCCAAGCGTAGGTTGAGGTCGAGCACGGTGGTGCTCGGTTCCATGGGCGTTCTCGCGGCGGCGATCACCTCCTGCGGTTCGGAGCCGGACAAACGGTGCGTGGACCCGGTCACCCACTCCAAGCTGCCGAGCTACGAGTGCAAGAACAGCAGCGGCAAGGGCGACTACTACTACGGCGGCACCTCCAAGGGGGGCACCGTGCAGGGCGGCAGTTTCAACAAGTCCGCCGTCGACCGCGGCGGCTTCGGCTGCTCCGGCACGAGCGGTGGCTGACCGGTCATGGAACGCCGCACCGTGCAGCCGCGCCCCGGCTGGCAGGAGACGGTCGAAGAGCAGGGGATCGTCTACCCGCTGACCCGCTACCCGGACGGATCCCTGCGCCCGTACTGGGACGAGAGCGCCTACTACGTCTTCTCGCTGCCCGAGGTCGAGGCACTGGAGGACGTCGTCGAGGAACTGCACACCATGTGTCTGGCCGCCGCCGCGCACATCGTCGACCAGGACCGCTTCGCCGAGCTCGGCATCACCGACCGCCGACTGGCCGCCCTGATCACCGAATCCTGGCAGCGCCGCGGCGAACTGCCGTCCCTGTACGGCCGTTTCGACCTGCGCTACGACGGGACAGGCCCGGCGAAGATGCTGGAGTACAACGCCGACACCCCCACCTCACTCGTGGAGGCAGCCGGCGCCCAGTGGTTCTGGATGGAGGACCGCTTCCCTGACGCCGACCAGTGGAACTCCCTTCATGAGCGTCTCGTCGCCGCCTGGAAGCGGCAGGCCGCACTGCTGCCACCGGGGCCGTTGCACTTCGCCCACTCCGAAGGAGACGAACTCGGCGAGGACCTGATGACGGTCGCGTATCTGCGGGAGACCGCCGAACAGGCCGGGATCGACACCGAGGCCCTCTCCGTCGAACAGATCGGCTGGGACCGGATGACCGGGCGGTTCGTCGACGAGCGGCTCCGCTTCATCCGGAGCTGCTTCAAGCTGTACCCGTGGGAGTGGCTGGCGACCGACCGCTTCGGCCCGCATGTCCTGGACACCCTCGACAACGGGGGCGGAACCGGCACCACCTGCTGGATCGAGCCGGCCTGGAAGATGCTCCTCTCCAACAAGGCGCTGCTGGCCATCCTCTGGGAGATCTTTCCGGGCCACCCGAATCTGCTGCCCTCCTATCTGGACGGCCCCCGCGAACTGGCCGCGGACGGGAAGGGCGGCCGTGGCTATGTCGCCAAGCCGTTGCTCGGCCGTGAGGGCGCCGGTGTCACGATCCATGAACCGGGAAGCCCCGCGGTGATACGGGACGAGCCGTGCTGCTACCAGGAGTTGGCGCCTCTGCCGGACTTCGACGGCAATCGGGTGGTGCTCGGTGCCTGGGTCGTCGAGGACGAGGCGGCAGGGCTCGGCATCCGGGAATCGGCGGGGCTGGTCACGGACGAGTACGCCCGCTTCCTGCCCCACGTCATCCTCTAGTGCTGCGACCGGGGTCGGAGACGCGGGGCCGGAGACGCGGGGCCGGGGCGCGGAAGCCGGGGAGGCGGAGGACTCGTCACGAGTCGGCCGGGGCGCCCGGTGCCCGCCTCGTCCTCAGCCGCCGGACGTGCTCGATGCGCCCGCCGGCCGAGATCGCTCCGAGGGCCGACCGGGGGCGACATGCGCGTCCGGTCAGCCGCGCAGCACCTCCCGGAGTTGCTCCAGGCCCCAGTCCAGGTCCTCCTTGCTGATCACCAGGGGCGGGGCGATCCGGATCGTCGAACCGTGGGTGTCCTTGACCAGCACCCGGCGGTCCATGAGCTTCTCGGAGATCTCCCGGCCCGTGCCGCGGCTCGGGACGATGTCCACGCCCGCCCACAGCCCTCGGCCCCGCACCGCCTCCACGGCGCCGCCGCCCACCAGCAGGCCCAGCTCCTGATGGAGGTGGTCACCCAACTCCGTTGCCCGTTGCTGGAATTCGCCGGTACGCAGCATCGCGATGACTTCCAGTGCGACCGCGCAGGCGAGCGGATTCCCGCCGAACGTCGAACCGTGCTCACCGGGCCGGTAGACCCCCAGCACCTCGGCCGACGAGACGACGGCCGACACCGGGACCACGCCGCCGCCCAGCGCCTTGCCGAGCACGTACATGTCCGGCACGACGCCCTCGTGCTCACAGGCGAAGGTCTTGCCCGTCCGGCCCAGACCCGACTGGATCTCGTCCGCGATGAACAGCACATTCCGCTCTCGGGTCAGCTCGCGCACCCCGGGGAGATAGCCGGGCGGCGGCACGAGCACCCCGGCCTCGCCCTGGATCGGCTCCATCAGGACCGCCACGGTGTTCTCGGTCATCGCCGCACGGAGCGCGGTGAGGTCCCCGTACGGCACGATCTCGAACCCCGGCGTGTACGGGCCGAAGTCCGCCCGGGCCTCCTGGTCCGTGGAGAAGCTGATGATGGTCGTCGTCCGGCCGTGGAAGTTGTTCGCGGCGACGATGATCTTCGCCATGCCGTCCGGGATGTCCTTGACCCGGTAGCCCCACTTGCGGGCGGTCTTCACCGCCGTCTCCACGGCCTCCGCCCCCGTGTTCATCGGCAGCACCATCTCCATGCCGCACAACTCGGCGAGCTGCGTGCAGAAATCGGCGAACCGGTCGTGGTGGAAGGCGCGCGAGGTCAGGGTCACCCGGTCCAGCTGTGCCTTGGCGGCCTCGATCAGACGCCGGTTGCCATGGCCGAAGTTGAGCGCCGAATAGCCCGCGAGCATGTCGAGGTACCGCCGACCCTCGACGTCGGTCATCCAGGCGCCGTCCGCCGAGGCGACGACGACCGGAAGCGGATGGTAGTTGTGCGCGCTGTGCGCCTCGGCGGAGGCGATGGCAGTTTCCGTGGTCGACACGGGATCTCCGTTCGTCGTGCGGCGTGGGCAGGGGTGATGCCCACTTTGTATCGTCGGTCGGATCCTCGGGGAGGAAACCTTCAATCCACGGCGCGCCCATGCGTTTGCGCAGTCAGAGGTCGAGGAGTTCCTGACGCGGACCGGTCTCCCGGCCGTAACGGCCCTCGCCCCCGCCTCCGCCGCTTCGACGGGACGCCAGCGGCCGCAGGGCCAGGGCGAGCGCCGCCCCTGCCACCAGCCCGGGTACGGCCCACCACACACCGTTGAAGCGGTCGGACGAGCCGGAGGCGCCGGCCGCCGTCGGGGCAGCGGACGCGGAGGGCCACGGTGCCGGTGCGGGGCCCGCCGCGCGGCCCTGGGGGGCGGACTGCCCACTGTCCTCCCACGGCTGCGGGAACAGCGCCGCATACGCCTCCTCGCTGCTTTTCTTCCCCAGCAGTCCGAGGTGCTTGAACAGCGCGACCAGCTCCGTCGGCTTCTTCGCCCGGTGCCAGTACCCGCGGTAGGTATAGGGAACTTCGGAGGCCGTGTGTATCCAGACCGTGTCCGGATCGTCTCCCGGGAAGACCCGGTCGGTCCGCATCGGCTCCAGGTCGTGGACCATCCAGGTCACATTGATCTGCCGCGTCCCCACCGCTCCGTCCAGGCTCTGGGGCCGCTCCTTGTCGCCTTCGCCCGCCGCGCCCAGCAGCGCCTCCAGCTTGGTGTACCTCGGATCCGTGACGGAGAGCGCGGCCGCCTTCCCGCTGTCCGGTGAGGCGACCAGCACCGTCGTCGGCCCGCCCGCCACCGCACCCGGAGCGAGACAGAGACTCAGCCCGCACACCGCCGCCGCCGACACGGCCAGCCGTCGCAGAAATCGGAAGCGGCCCACCGGCCGCCGGGTGGATCGAACGCCTGGCTGTCGTTCCGCGAGCCGGCCTCCTGGCTTTCGCATGACGTCCCCCTTGCGCTGTCCGGTACGGACCGCCCGTACCGTGTCACCTCTGATACACCGCCCGGGCCCCGCAGGTTCCCCTTCCGGGCCGACCGTTCTCCTGGACCGTCAGAGCGCGGAACCGGCGACCGAACGGGCCCGCTCCCGCGATGCCACGCCCTCCAGCCGCAGTGTCATCCGCCCGTCCTTCACCCACAACAGGGTGGGTCCGGCAGTCCGTTGGGACCGTGACCACCGCACGCCGTCCGCATCGACCATGCCGAACCGCAGCACATGCGGCCTCGCGAACCAGAGGCCGTCCACCGTGCCGCCGCGGCCGTCGGCCACCTTCAGCCACTCCGGCTGCTCCCGCACCTGTTTGGTGAAGTACGGATCCAGCGGCGCCGCGAACTCGTCGAGCCGTATCGTCCGCCCCTCCTCCTGCCAGCACAGCGTGACCATCCACCGGCCGTCCGGCAGGCCCGACACGGACACCGCGTCCGGCGCACCGAGCGCCCCGGGCACGACCGGCCGGAAACCCGACCGCCGCGCCGCCTCCTCCGTCGTCACCGGGGTGCCGCAGCCCGGCACCGGCGCTCCCGGCCGCGCGGGGACCGGCGCGGACGGGTCGTACCGCACGTCCACCCCGCCGAAGTCGAACCAGTCGGCGACCGTCGCCCGCACCGGAGGCGTCAGCACCAGCACGACCAGGAGACCCGAGAGGACCGCGGCCATCAGGCGGGCCCGCCGACGGGCCCATTCCCCGGCCCGCTCCAGCCGTCCCGGGGGTACCGGCACAGGCACCGGGACCGCTTCGGCGACGATCTGTGCCAGCACCCGCTCGGCCATCGTCGGTCCGCCGCCCTCCGGCTCGGGGACCTCCATCCCGCGCCCCAGCGCCAGCAGCTCCGCCCGCAGGCGGGCCCGGTCCGGATCATTCACACCCGTCATCCCACGTCACCCCCTCCCACCCCGGTCCCGAGCTTCTTCTCCAGCTTCTTCAGCGCACGGTTCAGCCGGGACTTCACCGTCCCCCGCGGCCAGCCCAGCGTCCGTGCCGTCTCCGCCTCGTCCATCTCCAGCAGGTACCGGTAGGTGACCACCTGCCGATGCTCCTCGCTCAGCTCGTCGAGCGCGGCTGTCAGCAGCGTCCGCCGCTCCTCCGCGAGCGCCGCCACCGCCGGATCCGCCGACTCCGGTATCACCGGCTCGGCGCCCCGCAGCACCGCCTCGCGCCCGGCCACAGCCCGCGCCCGGCCGGCCGACCGGAGTGAGTTCCTCGTCTCGTTCACGACGATCCGCAGCAGCCACGGACGGAACTCCGCGCCTTCCCGGAATTGCCCGAGCGACTGATACGCCTTGAAGAACGCGGACTGCACCACATCCTCCGCCTCGGCCCCCGCCCCGAAGGCGACCGCGGCCCGCAGCGCGACGCCCGTGTGGGCGCGCACCAGCTGCGCGTATGCCTCCGCCTCTCCGGCGCGCACACGAGCGATCACCGCGGCCTCGCCCTCTGCCGGCGCCCCTTCCGACGCCTCCGCACGGGTCCCGGTCCGCTGTTCGACCCGCCCCTCGGCCTGCCCTCCGGCACGCCCGGGAGCGCGGTCCGCACCCCTGTCCTCGACGGCGCGGCCCCCCTCCCGGCCCCTCTGCAGGGCCCCCTCCTGCGTCCTCACACCTTTCATACACCGGCTGCCGGAGATCGGTTCCGTACCTGAGACAATGAGTTCTATGGCCTCTGAACGCCCCCGCGTGCTCTCCGGAATCCAGCCCACCGCAGGCTCGTTCCACCTCGGCAACTACCTCGGTGCAGTCCGCCAGTGGGTGGCGCTGCAGGAGTCCCACGACGCCTTCTACATGGTGGTGGACCTGCATGCGATCACCGTTCCGCAGGATCCGGCGGAGCTGCGTGCGAACACCCGGCTCGCGGCCGCCCAGCTGCTGGCCGCCGGTCTCGACCCCGAGCGCTGCACGCTCTTCGTCCAGAGCCATGTCCCGGAGCACGCCCAGCTCGGCTGGGTCATGAACTGCCTCACCGGTTTCGGCGAGGCCTCCCGGATGACGCAGTTCAAGGACAAGTCCGCCAAGCAGGGCGCCGACCGGGCGACCGTCGGCCTCTTCACGTACCCGGTCCTCCAGGTCGCGGACATCCTGCTCTACCAGGCCCACCAGGTCCCGGTCGGCGAGGACCAGCGCCAGCACATCGAGCTCACCCGCGACCTCGCCGAGCGTTTCAACGGCCGGTTCGGTGACACGTTCACCATTCCGGCGCCGTACATCCTCAAGGAGACGGCGAAGATCTACGACCTGCAGGACCCGTCGATCAAGATGAGCAAGTCGGCGTCCACGCCGAAGGGCCTGATCAACCTGCTCGACGAGCCGAAGACCACGGCCAAGAAGGTCAAGAGCGCGGTCACCGACACCGACACGGTCATCCGGTACGACGTCGAGAACAAGCCAGGTGTCAGCAACCTCCTGACCATCTACTCCACCCTCACCGGCACGGGTGTCGCGGATCTGGAGCAGAAGTACGAGGGCAAGGGCTACGGTGCGTTGAAGACCGACCTCGCAGAGGTCATGGTCGAGTTCGTCACACCGTTCCGGACCCGTACCGAGGAATATCTCGACGACCCGGAGACGCTGGACTCGATCCTGGCCAAGGGGGCGGAGAAGGCCCGGGCGGTGGCCGCCGAGACCCTGGCCCGGACGTACGACCGGATGGGCTTTCTGCCTGCGAAGCACTGAGTCCAAGGACCCTGGCGAGATGACGGCTCCAGGCTGCACACTGGCGGTGGGAGACCAACCCCGGTGATGGTCTGAATCCAGCCATCGACCGCGGTGACGACGGCACGCCGGTCACCGACTTCGAAGAGTGAGGAGAACGACGTGGGGACCGTTACGCTCGGCGTTTCGATCGCGGTCCCGGAGCCCTTCGGCAGCCTGCTCCAGGAGCGGCGCGCGAGCTTCGGGGATCCTGCCGCATACGGCATTCCCACCCACGTCACGCTTCTCCCGCCGACCGAGGCGGAGGCGGCCGACCTGCCCGCGATCGAGCGGCATCTCGCCGAGATCGCGACAGGTGGCCGTCCCTTCCCGATGCGCCTGTCCGGCACGGGGACCTTCCGCCCCCTGTCGCCGGTCGTCTTCGTCCAGGTCGTCGAGGGCGCGTCTGCCTGCTCCTGGCTGCAGAAGCGGGTGCGGGACGCGTCCGGCCCGCTGATGCGCGAGCTGCAGTTCCCGTACCACCCGCATGTGACCGTGGCGCACGACATCCCGGAGCAGGCGATGGACCGGGCGTACGAGGAGCTCGCCGACTACGAGGCGTCCTGGACCTGCGGTTCCTTCGCGCTGTACGAACAGGGCCCGGACGCCGTCTGGCGCAAGATCAACGAGTTCCCGTTCGGGGCCGGGGGCGGCGCGCCCGCCGTGCCCGCGCAGGGCGGCAGCTCGGTGGACGAGCCGTCCCTGCGGCCCTGAGGCGTCGGTGACGGCCTGGTGCACGACGGACAGTGCACCCGGGCCGAGCGTTGCGCTCAGACCGGCAGGCGCCGGAAGAGCGGCCGCGGCACGTGCCGCAGCGCCGACATCACCACCCGCAGCGCCCCCGGTACCCACACCGTCTCCGAGCGCCGCCGCAGTCCCGTCACGATCGCCTCCGCGACCGCGTCCGGGGTTGTCGCGAGCGGTGCCTCCGGCATCCCGGCCGTCATCTTCGACCGTACGAAGCCCGGCCGTACGACCATCACATGCACCCCCGTGCCGTGCAGCGCGTCCCCCAGCCCCTGGGCGAACGCGTCCAGGCCCGCCTTGCTCGACCCGTAGATGAAGTCGGCTCGCCGGGCACGCTCACCCGCCACCGAGGAGAGCACCACCAGCGATCCGTGCCCCTGCGCCTGGAGTGCGCCGGCGCACACCAGTCCGGCGGAGACGGCGCCGGTGTAGTTGGTCTGGGCGACCCGGACCGCGGAGAGCGGTTCCTCCTCGTCGCGTCCCTGGTCCCCGAGGATGCCGAACGCAAGCAGCACCATGTCGATGTCGCCCTCGGTGAAGATCTTGCCGAGAGCGGTCTCGTGGGACTCGGAGTCGAGGGCGTCGAAGGCGACGGTATGGACGTACGCACCCAGTTCCCGCAGTTCGGCCGCGGCCGATTCCAGAGCGGGGGAGGGGCGTCCGGCCAGCCAGACCGTGCGGGTGCGGCGGGCGATCAGCCGGCGCGCGGTGGCGAGCCCGATCGTCGATGTCCCACCGAGGACGAGCAGGGACTGCGGGGCACCGAAGGCGTCCTTCACGAAAACACTCCTAGCGGGGGCGGCGGGGGAGGAGGGAGCGGGCAGTGCGTGGACTCAGAGGCCGAGGCGGCGGGAGAGGTCCGAACGGAACGCCCCGTCCGGGTCCAGTTCGGCGCGCAGCGACCGGAATTCGGGCAGCCGCGGATACATCGCGGCCAGCGTCTCGGGCCGCAGCCGGGAATCCTTCGCCAGGTAGACGCGGCCACCGGCCGTCGCGACCTCCTCGTCCAGTTCGTCGAGGAAGCGGGCCAGGCCCGGCAGCGTGGCGGGCAGATCGAGGGCGAGTGTCCAGCCGGGCATCGGGAACGACAGCCAGCCCGGATCGCCGTTCCCGAACCGTTTGAGCACGGCCAGGAACGACGGGCAGCGCCGTCGCGAGATCCGGCGCACGATCCGGCGCAGCGCCTCCTCCTGCCCGAATCCGACGACGAACTGGTACGGCACGAAGCCGCCGCGGCCGTACACCCGGTTCCAGTGCGGCACGCCGTCCAGCGGGTGGAAGTACGTGGACAGCTTCTGGAGTTCGCCGATGCGGTACGTGGGAGCCCTGCGATACCAGAGCTCGTTGAACAGGGCGACGGAGGTGCGGCCGAGCAGTCCGTGCGGTACGAACGCGGGCGCGACGGGCAGCTGTCCCGGGCGGAACGCGAGCGGTGTGCGCCGGGCGCGCGCCGGGAGCACATGCAGGGGCGCGTGCTCCCCTCGGGTGAGTACGGAACGCCCGGTCGCCCTGCCCCGGGCGAGGAGGTCGATCCAGGCGGCCGAGTAGTGGTAGCGGTGGTCGGAAGCGGTGAGCCGGGCCATCAAGTCGTCCAGATCGACAGCCCGCTCGGTGGTGACCGACATCAGTGACGTCGCGACGGGCTGGAACCGGAGCGTGGCCGAGAGGATCACCCCGGTCAGTCCCATGCCGCCCGCGGTCGCGTCGAAGAGAGCGGTGCCGGGCCGGACCGTACGGATCCCGCCGTCGGCGGTCAGCAGTTCCATGTCCTGCACGTGGCGGGAGAAGGAGCCCGAGATGTGATGGTTCCTGCCGTGGATGTCGGCGCCGATCGCTCCGCCCACGGTGACGTAGCGGGTCCCGGGAGTCACCGGCACGAACCAGCCGAGCGGCAGCAGTACCTCCATCAGCCGGTGCAGGCTCACGCCCGCGTCGCACACCACCAGACCGGTGGCGGCGTCGATGGTGCGGATCCGGTTCAGCGCGGTCATGTCGAGGACGGAGCCGCCCGCGTTCTGCGCCGCGTCGCCGTAGGCCCGGCCCAGACCGCGCGCGATGGAACCACGGGGTCCGCAGCCGCGCACCGCGACCGCCGCCTCCTCGTACGTACGGGGACGGAACCGCAGGGCGGTCGTCGGAGCGGTACGGCCCCAGCCGGTCAGGGAGACGGTGTCGACAGACATGGTGGTGACCGTATCGCCCGAGAAAACACCTTTGAGGGATTTGTTACACAGCTCACCGAAATGGGTGATTAAGGGAGTTTGGCTCGTCAATGACGCGCAACTTCCTTTGCTGACCAGAAGAGTTCGCTTCGGGACGACCCGGAAGGGGGGCGGGGTCCTGGCGGCGCTGCGGTACGCGGTGTTCGCCGACCGCCGCACGCCCGGCACCCCCGAGGACGTGGTGCCGGGAGACCGGGCGCTCGCCGTCATCGGGCTGCTGCGGGCGGCCGCGTACGGGCCGGCGTTCGCCGACCTGTGACGGTCCCGCCTGCCGGGTCCGCCTCGGCCGTACCGGGTGTTGGTCGCCGTCGACGCCCGCGGCTCTGTGGTGCAGTTGGTCCGTCCGGCCGTGTCGCCCACGGGCTCGGCCCGACACCACCCGGCGCCCGCGTGCCCGGGCCCGTACACCGGTTTTTCGCGCCCAGGAGGGTACGCGCACGTCATGGACTGGCTGAAGAATCTTCCCGTCATCGGGCCACTCGTCGCCCGGCTGATGATGACGCACGCCTGGCGCTCGTACGAACGGCTGGACATGGTCCACTGGACCAGGCTCGCCGCCGCGATCACCTTCATCAGCTTCCTGGCGCTCTTCCCACTGATCGCGGTCGGCGCGGCGATCGGCGCCGCGCTGCTCTCCGACGAGCAGCTGCACAAGATCGAGAAGTTGATCGCCGACCAGGTGCCGGGCATCTCCGACCAGCTGGGCATCAGCAATCTGGTGGCCAATGCGGGCACGGTCGGGCTGGTCGCCGGTGCACTGCTGCTCTTCACCGGCATCGGCTGGATCGGTGCGATGCGGGGCTGTCTGCGCGCTGTCTGGGAGAAGGACGATGTGGACGAGGGCAATCCGGTCGTCCGCAAGCTCAAGGACGCCGGACTGCTGATCGGCCTCGGCGGAGCCGCGCTCGTCACCCTTGCCACGTCCACGGCGGGCTCCACCGCGGTCGGCTGGACCGCCGGCCTCCTGGGCATCCCCAACCGTGGTGCGGGCGGAGTGCTGCTGCAGACCGTGGCCCTGCTCGTGGCGGCCGTTGCCGATTTCCTGCTGCTGCTCTATCTGCTGACACTGCTGCCGGGCGTGAAGCCGCCGCGGCGCAGGCTGCTGACAGCGGCGGTGATCGGCGCGATCGGCTTCGAACTCCTCAAGCTGCTGCTCGGCAGCTATATGAAGAGTGTCGCGTCGAAGAGCATGTACGGCGCCTTCGGTGTGCCGGTCGCCCTCCTGCTGTGGATCAACTTCACGGCGAGGCTGTTGCTGTTCTGCGCCGCCTGGACGGCGACGCCGAGCAGCAAGGACGTCGGGGCGGGCGGCGCGGCCGTCAGCGGCGAGGGAGGCGGCGCACCAGGTCCGGCAGCGGCCAGCGCCGGTTGACCAGGAACACGCCGCCGGCCAGCAGCACCAGCACTCCGCCGACGATCCCCAGTGCGATCCCGACCCCGCTGGAGCCCTGGGTGGCCGCCGCCCCGGTGACGGCCGGACCGTGCTTGCCCGCACCCTTGCTTCCCGAGTCGGAGGTGCCCGAGGAGCTGTTGCCGTCGGCCGATTCGTTGCCCTTCCCGGTGCCCGTCCGTGCAGACTTCGGGGGGACCAGTTCGCCGACCGGGGTCACCTTGCCGGCCGCGTCGAAGCCCCAGTCGAGCAGGCTCGCGGCCTCCTTGTAGACGGCGTGGGGCTCCTTCGACGACGGGTTCATGACGGTGACGAGCAACACCTTGCCGTTGCGCTCGGCGACGCCCGTGAAGGTGTTGCCCGCATGCGTGGTGTAGCCGTTCTTGACGCCCGCGATGCCCTTGTACGGTTCGACGCCGGCGCCGGTGAGCAGCCGGTTGGTGTTCTGGATCTCGAAGGTCCCGCGCTTCTTCCCCTTCTTCTTCTCCCCGGGGAAGTCGGCCGTGGCCGTCGCGCAGTACTCGCGGAAGTCCTCCTTCTGCAGCCCGCTGCGGGCGAACAGGGTGAGGTCGTACGCGCTGGAGACCTGTTCGGGTGCGTCGTATCCGTCGGGAGACACCACGTTCGTGTCGAGGGCCTGCAGCTCCTCGGCGCGTGCCTGCATGGCGGCGACGGTCCGGGGCACACCTCCGTACATCGCGGACAGCACATGTACCGCGTCGTTGCCGGAGCGCAGGAAGACGCCGAGCCACAGGTCGTGGACCGTGTAGGTCAGACGTTCCTTGACGCCGACCAGGCTGCTGCCCTCGCCGACATCGGCGAGGTCCTCGCTCGTCACCTTGTGCCGCAGGGTCTTCGGCTGCAGTTCGGGCGAGTCCATGACCGTGTCGGCGAACAGCATCTTCAGGGTGGATGCGGGGGGCAGCCGCCAGTGGGAGTTGTGCGAGGCGAGCACCTCACCGCTCTCCGCGTCCGCGACGATCCAGGACCGCCCGGTGAGGTCCTTCGGCAGCACCGGGGCGCCGGGCCCCAGTTCGACCTGGGTGCCGACCCGGCCGAGCTGCGCGCCGCCGACCTTCGACATCGGGACGGTCGGCTTCGGGTCGTCGGCGGTGTCCTTGTCGACCGCTGACGCGGGACTGATGACGAAAGTGGACAACAGGGCGGCGGAGATGACCGTCAGCGCGGTCTTTTTCAGAGCGGGCACGGTCGGAAACGTACAGGCTGATGATGTGACGAGTGTTGCGGACCTGCTGACCGGCCGTCCGCGACGCTGGGACAGCCCACCCCGGGCGCTCCGGCCGGAGCGCGGTGGCGATACTGGATCCATGAAGCTCAGCCGCCCCGTTTCCTGGTTCCTGCTCGCCTTCGGGGTGTGGAGCTGGGTCATTTGGGTCACTTTCGCCAAGAATCTATGGAAAGACGGCAGTGGACTTGCCTTCGACGACGCGGGTGACCCGACTGCGTACTTCTGGGTCCATCTGCTGCTCGCCATCACGTCCTTTCTCCTGGGGACGGCCGTCGGTCTGATCGGGTTCCGCGGACTCAGGGCCCTGCGCCGCGAACGTTCATAACCGGCCGCGCGGCGACCGGACATAGGTGTACGAAGCGCCGGCGCACAAGGCGCAGGCGTACCGAGAGCCGCACATGGGTGGGGGAGTGACGTGGCAGTGGTCTTCGTTGTGGTGGCGCTGGCGGTCCTCGCGCTGCTCGTCGGTGTGCACCGCTATGTGTGGCTCCGCTTCGTCGCCGACACGACGGCCCCGGGCGGCACGCTGCGCAGGGTGGGCACGGCGGCGGTCTGGCTGTTGCCGCTGCTGAGCATCGGCGCCCTGGTCTCGGGGCGGACGGGCGCCCCGTTCTGGCTGCAGCAGGTGCTGGCCTGGCCGGGCTATCTGTGGCTGGCGGCGCTGCTGTACCTGACGCTGGCTCTGCTGGTGGGCGAGGCGGTACGGCCTGTTCTGCGGCGGGTCCTCGCGCGCCGGGCGGGCGGCGGTACGACTACCGAGAACGATTCGGCCGAATTCCTTTCATCTCGGGTCGAAGCACCCGCGGCAGGGAACTCCCCGGCCCGTGCGGCCGTGAGCGGAGCCCCCGCCACCCTCGTCGCCGACGCCCCCGCCACCGGCCCCGCCGACCCGACCCGCCGCCTGTTCGTCGCGCGCGCCGTCGGGGGCGCGGCCGCCGTCGCCGGGCTCGGCACCGTCGGCTACGGCACCTACGGCGTGCTGCGCGGTCCGCGCGTCAAGCAGGTCACCGTTCCGCTCGCCAAACTGCCCCGCGCCGCGCACGGCTTCCGGATCGCTGTCGTCAGCGACATCCACCTCGGCCCGATCCTGGGCCGCGCCCACACTCAGCGGATCGTCGACACGATCAACCGGACCCAGCCCGATCTGATCGCCGTCGTCGGGGACCTCGTCGACGGCTCCGTCGCCGACCTCGGTCCGGCCGCCGAGCCGCTCGCCCGGCTGGAGGCCCGCCATGGCGCGTTCTTCGTCACCGGCAACCATGAGTATTTCTCCGGTGCGGCCCAATGGGTCCATCACGTAAGGGAATTGGGCCTGCGCCCACTGGAGAACGCCCGAGTCGAGATCGACGGTTTCGATCTTGCCGGGGTCAATGACGTCGCCGGGGAGAGCGAGGGGCAGGGCCCGGATTTCGAGCGCGCCCTGGGTGACCGGGACCGGACCCGCGCCTCCGTCCTCCTCGCCCATCAGCCCGTCGTCATCGACGACGCGGTCGCGTACGGCGTGGATCTCCAGCTTTCGGGCCACACCCACGGCGGCCAGCTCTGGCCGGGCAACTACGCCGCCGAACTCGCCAACCCCACGGTCGCCGGCCTGGAGCGCTACGGCGACACCCAGTTGTACGTCTCTCGGGGCGCGGGCGCCTGGGGTCCGCCCGTACGGGTCGGCGCTCCCTCCGACATCACCGTCGTACACCTGGCGTCCCGTCAGGCGTAACGGCACAAAAGGGGCGACTCAATTGCACGGCGCCTCCACAGTTTTCAGCCGTTCGGCCCAGCCGAGGTTTCAACTGTCGAACAAAAGGCTATGAGATACGGATTTCCTCTTCCAGATGTGAAAATCGTGTGATTGGCTGACCGTGAGCACGGTGATGTGCGTTTCTGAGCGCATCTGCCCAGGTGGGGCTGTTAAGGGAGAGCACGGCAATGCGGTCGATCCGGCTACGGATTCTCGCGATTCTCGCGGTTTTGGTCATCGCAGGCGTCGTCGCCTGGCAGTTGCTTCCCTCGAACGAGGTGAAGAGCGATCCGATCATGGTCGGGACGACGGACGAGGTGACGTCCCTCGACCCGGCCGGTGCGTACGACGCCGGTTCCTGGGCGATGTACAGCAACCTCTACCAGTCCCTCATGACGTTCAAGTCCGGGGCGATCGTCCCGGAGCCGGACGCCGCCGAGAGCTGTGGGTTCATCGGTCAGAAGCTCCAGACGTACCAGTGCAAACTGCGCGACGACCTGACCTTCGCCAGCGGCCGGAAGATGACCGCCGCCGATGTCGAGTACTCCATCGAGCGCATGATCAAGATCAAGACGGACGTGGGTCCGTCGGTCCTGTTCCCGAGCCTCAAGAACGTGGTGTCCGAAGGCCGCACGATCACCTTCAACCTCTCCTCGCGTGACGCGACCTTCCCGCAGAAGCTCGCCACCGGAGCCGGTTCGATCGTCGACCGCGAGGAGTACCCGGCGGACAAGCTCCGCACCGGAACCACGGTCGACGGCTCGGGGCCGTACGTCCTCAAGTCGTACAAACCGGGCGTCGAGGCGGAGCTGGTCCCGAACACCCGGTACAAGGGCGCACTGAAGAAGACCGGCGTTCCCGTCACCGTCCGCTACTACAAGCAGTCGGACGACCTCCTGGCGGCCTGGAAGTCCGGACAGGTCGATGTGACGCACCGGCAGCTGCCGCCGTCCACGCTCGCCGAGCTGAACCCCGGCGACCCCGACGTGCGCATCACCGAGGCGGACAGCGCCGAGATCCGCAACCTGGTCTTCAACGTGCGCGCCGGGTCCCCCCTCGCCGACAAGAAGGTCCGGCAGGCCATCGCGTCCATCATCGACCGCGGGCCGCTGGTGACGGATGTCTACAAGGGCACCGTCGAACCGCTCTACTCGCTGATCCCGCAGGGCTACATCGGGCACAGCACGCCGTTCTTCGACGCCTACCCGGCGCCCGACCCGGAGCGCGCCAAGCGGCTGATGCAGGAGGCGGGCGTGCAGACCCCGCTGCACATCACCTTCGCCTACCGCGCCGACGACGCGTACACGAAGGAGACCGCCGAGCTCCGCCGCCAGTTGGAGGCGAACGGGCTGTTCAAGGTCTCGGTCAAGGCCGTGGACTGGCAGGACTTCCAGAAGGGTTACGCGGCCGGCAAGTACGACGCGTACACCGTCGGATGGCTGCCCGACTACCCGGACCCCGACACCTTCAGCCAGCCGCTCGTCGGCCGCGACAGCAGCCTTCACAACGGCTACACCAGCAAGAAGATGGACGACCTGATCTCGGCCACGCTGCAGTACAGCGACCGCAGCCGTACCTCGGACGACTTCAAGGAGCTCCAGGCGCTGGTCGGCGAGGACGTGCCGCTCGTGCCGCTGTGGCAGAAGAAGGACTACGTCGTCAGCACGACCGATGTCTCCGGTTCGCAGTACCTGTCGGACGGCACGGGCATCTGGCGGCTGTGGGAACTCAACTGGATCTAGTGCTGCGACCGGAAGGGTTCACCGGCTCGCGACGCCCGGCACGGCACCTCGCCGCGTTGTCGCATCACCCGAGTACGTCCGGTACGAGGGCGATCCTCTGCCTTGCGATCGCACGCACCGGACGCCGCCGGGCCCACCCTTCGGGCGGACGGCGGGACTTCCGACACACGCCCTAGCCTCGCCGTTTCGGTTGGGGCTGGTCCGGATGTTGGCCGGATACGCGAAAGTGCCTTCTGAGCTGGGACGATGAACCTTGTCGAGGGGTTCTGTCGGTCCAAGCGGAAGGCACTTTCTGCGTGCAGGGTATCGGTTCTCGTCCCAAGCTTCATGTGTCCACCGACGGTTCGGGCGTGGTCGGGCACGCCGGGGCACGTTTGCTGACGGATCTTGCCGAGGCCACTGGTCTGGCCACCGCGTACTCCACTGCGCTCAGGCCGCTGCGACCGCGTGGCACCGGGCATGATCCGGGCCGGACCGCGACCGATCTCGCGGTGATGCTCGCCGACGGTGGTGAGGCGATAGCGGATCTGGCCGTGCTGCGGGACCAAGGCGAGGTGTTCGGACCGGTCGCCTCCACGCCCACGGCCTGGCGGTTGCTCGCCGACACCGACGGTGCAGTACTCGCTTCGCTGCGAGCGGCCCGCGCCTCGGCCCGGGAAGTCGCCTGGATGCAGGCCGCCGAGACCGGCCAGGGCATACCCGTCGTCCGGGCCGGCGGACGAGAACTTCCTGGCCTGGTCCTGGACCTCGACGCCACGCTGATCACCTCCCACTCGGAAAAGGAACAAGCCGCGCCCACCTATAAGGGCGGCTTCGGCTTTCATCCGCTGCTGTGTTTCCTCGCGAATACCGGCGAGGCCATGTCTGGCCGGCTGCGGCCCGGCAACTCCGGAGCCAACACCGCCGCCGATCACATTGCGGTGCTGGACGACGCCCTCGCGCAGATCCCCGACGCCCACCGGCACGGCACCGCGATCCTGGTCCGCGCCGACAGCGCCGGATCCGCGAAAGCCTTCCTCGCCCACATCCGAACCTTGCGCGAGCACGGCCTGGACCTGCGTTTCTCGGTCGGATACGCGGTCACTGAGCCGGTCCGCCGTGCGATCCGGACCCTGCCTGAGCAGGTCTGGCATCCCGCCCTGGACCAGAACGGGACACTGCGAGAGGGAGCCGCGGTTGCCGAGCTGACCGGCATGGTCGACCTTGCCGGCTACCCGGCCGGCACCCGCATCATCGTGCGTCGAGAGCGTCCGCACCCCGGCGCCCAGCTGTCCTTGTTCGATCACAACGAGGGCCTGCGGCACCAGGTATTCCTTACCGATACCCCTTACCCCGGCAGCGGCTCCGCGCAGTTCCTGGAGGTCCGCCACCGCGGACACGCCACCGTCGAGGACCACATCCGGTGCGGCAAGAGCACCGGCTTCGGCCGCTTCCCCTCCCGCCATTTCGACGTCAACGCCACCTGGCTTGAACTCAGCCTCGCGGCAATCGATCTCCTCGCCTGGGCCCGCTTCCTCCTGCTGGATGGCGAACTCGCCGCTGCCGAACCCAAGAAACTCCGCTACCGGCTGCTGCACGTCGCCGCCCGCCTCACCCGCGGCGGACGCCGCCTCCGCCTACGGATCTCGGCGACCTGGCCCTGGAGACACGCACTGGCCACGGCCTTCCACCGCCTTGCCGCACTGCCCCGACCGGTTGGCTGACCGGCTGTCCCCCGCCCACCCACAACCCGAAGGACCCCGGAGAACCCGACCACCGCGCCGGGGCCCCGCCATGCCCAGGAAACAAAATCGCCTCGACCACCCCACAGTTGGTCATCAGCGACGCCGCTTCAGCCCAACCGAAACGGCGAGGCTAGGAGTGCCCGGCGGACCAGGGGCGGGGCCGCGATCCACCCGCCCCCCGGTCCCAGGGAACCGTAAGGGCCGGGGCCGGCCGGAGACTGCCGCACACCGTGTGCGAGGTCTCCGGCCGGCCCCGGCCCTTTACGCCTTCTCCCGGCCCGGCCGCGCGGTGGTCGGCTGTTTCACTGACCCGGGCAGGAAGTCCGCCAGCACGTCGTGGATCTGCCGTACGAGCGGTCGCAGCACCCGGAACCGGGAGAGCGCGATCGCCCGGGCACCGATCGGTGCGGTGCGCTCGACGAGGCGGCGGCTGCGCTCGGCGCCCTCCGTCCGGTCGTACACCCAGAACAGCACCAGACCCATCTGTATCAGCCACATCAACTGCGGCAGCACGTCGGTCATGTCGGGGTCGGTCTTGGTGCTGGAGCCGCGCAGGCACCGTTCATGGATGGAGATCGCCGCCTCCCGGGCCGCGACCGACTCCTCGGAGAACGGGGAGAGCGGGCTTTCCGGGTCGGCGGCGTTCTTGAAGAACTGGGCGGCGAAGCGGTGGTACGGCTCGGCCACGTCGAGCCAGCTGAGCAGCACCCCGCGGATGCGCACGGCCAGGTCCTTGTCGCCCTCCAGGACCGGCTTCACCGCCGCCTCGTGCTCTGCGGCTAGCCGGTCGTAGAAGCTCTGGACGAGAGCGTCCTTCCCCGTGAAGTAGTAATAGGCGTTGCCGACGGAGACCCCGGCCTCCTGCGCGATGGCCCGCATCGTCGTCTTGTCGTAGCCGCGTTCCTCGAAGAGCCGGAGCGCCGTCTCGAGAATGAGTGTGCGGGTCTGCTCGCTCTTGGGAGCCTTGGCTTCCTTCGCGTCCTTCGCTTCCTTCACCACAGCCCCGAGGGTAGCCGTCCGCCCTGGTCCTCCGTGCCGGGGACCTGGCACGCTCCGTCCCCGGGGCCGCAGGGCGCCGCGGTCAGCGACCGGTACTTGGCGGCGGCGAGCACGGAAGCCCGGGCGAACGGCAGCCCCGCGGGGGTGGCCAGCCAGTGCGCCCTGGGCCGGTGTTCGGCCAGCGCCCAGAGGCAGACGATCCAGGCGGAGGTCCCCCGGTAGATCTGCCCCCGGTCGCCGATCACGGTGATCTCGGAGAGCGTCCCGGAGTGGTCGAGCCCGGGGAAGCGGCGCCGTGCCTCCTCGGAGGCCGCCGGGACGAGATCGAGCGGGACGAGTTGACGCTGCTTCATCAGCCAGTGGCGCAGATGGACGCAGAGCGGGCACCGCGCGTCGTAGAGCACGGTGAGCCCCTCGACGGGCGTCCGCTCCCGGTCGGCCGTGACCGCCACCGGCGCGGTCACCGGCCTGTGGCGGGTGCGGCCCACGGGCCCTGGCCGGCGGGGCCCGTCCAGCCCTGCGGCCGTACCGGTGGGGTCTGCTCACGCTCCATCAGCCCGCGGCGGCGGATCTTGTTGAGTACGTAGACGTTCCCGAGGTGAAGCACTCCGAGGACGAGCAGGACGACGCCGACCTTCACCGAGAGCGCCTCGAAGAGTCCACGGGCGTCGGCGACCCCGTCCGCGTTCTTCAGGTAGAGGGCGACGAACCCGAGGTTGACCAGGTAGAAGCCGACCACCAGCAGGTGGTTGACGGCATCGGCGAGCTTCTCGTTCCCGTGCAGGACGTCGGCGAGGAAGACCTTTCCGTTACGGCTCAGTGTGCGGGCGACCCACACCGTGAGCCCCACGCTGATCAGTAGGTAGACGACGTACGCCACAACAGTGAGGTCCATGCCCCACCCTCCCTTGAACGCGTTCAAAAGTCGTTGTCATGGACTCTAGACCTGAATTTGAACATGTTCAAGCGGGTACTCGGGGGTGCTTCTCCCCGGCTGCCCCGGTCTGGGATGCAGGCGCCCTGAACCGTCGCACGCCCGGTACCGCCGCCGTCGCCAGACAGGCCGCACCGACCATCACGGCGGCGACGGCGAGCGGGACTTCGGAGCCCCAGGCCGTGGCCGCGACCGGCGCCAGGGTGTAGCCCAGCGGCATCGCGCCGAGGGAGAGCAGCCAGTCGTACGAGGTCACGCGGGCCAGTGCGTGGGCGGGCACCGCGGACTGGACCGAGGTGTCCCAGACCGGGCCGAGGAAGCCGAGTCCCGCAAGCGCGATGCCGTACCCGGCGATGGTCAGCGGCGCGGGGGCGCCGGCTGCGAGGAGGCCGAGGGGGAGTGCGTACGTGGCGAGGCCCAGGTTGGCGGCCAGGACCGGGCGGCGCGGCCGGGCGCGCCCGGCCAGCAGCGAGCCGAGGAGGAGGCCGACCGCGCCGGTCTGGAGCAGGGCGATCCAGGCGCCCTCGCCGCCCATGTCCTCGACGGCCAGTGCCGGTCCGAGGGTCATCAGGACGGCCGCCGCGCCGTTCCACGTGGAGTGGGCGATGAGGCTCGTCCAGTACCAGTCGCGGCCGCGGACCTCGCCCCAGCCCTCCTTGAGGTCCGCGAGCATCGACCGGTGCGGTATCGGCACGTGCCGGACCTTGATCGTGGACAGGAGGGCGGCGCTCACCGCGAAGCTCGCGCCGTCCAGCACGAATGCCCAGCCGGGGCCCGCGGTGAGGATCAGCGTTCCGGCGACGGCCGGGCCGCCGAGCCGGGTCGCGCTGGTGGCGACCGCCATCAGGGAGTTGGCGCGCAGCAGGCCCGGAGCTTCCACCGTGCCGCGGATCAGTGGTGACACGGTCGGCATGGCGAAGGCGCCGGCCGCGCCGCCGATCACCTCGGCGACCGCGATCTGCCAGAGCCGCGGTTCACCGCCGAGCAGTTCCATGCCGACGAAGAGCTGGGTGGCGCACCGTACGAGATCGGTGGTGAGTGCCACCGTGCGGGCGTTGAAGCGGTCGCCCACGACGCCGCCGAGGGGCAGCAGGAGCAGCTTGGGCACCATCGCGCACGCCAGCACCAGGGCGAGGGCGGCGGTCGAGCCGGTGGCCAGGTAGACGGCGAGGGAGAGGGCGGTGGGGATGGCGGCGTCGCCGAGGAGGGAGAGGGTGCGTCCGATGAAGAGCAGGCGGAAGGCGCGCGTGCGCAAGGGATGCGGCATGCGGGGCAATCTATTTCGGTACCGAATTATTCGTCAACGAAATATCTGACGCCGAAGCGCATATGTGCGCCGGGCGTACCCTTTCCTCATGGAGCCACGCGACTGGACCGACGGACATGTCGAGCGGTGGAAGCCCGTGCTTCCCGACCTCGATCCCGATGTCGAGGGTGCGGTGACGCGTATGAAGAAGCTCTCCGTCCATCTGCGGAGGGTGCGCGAACAGTCCCTGGTCGACTTCGACCTGGACCGCCAGGAGTTCGAGACGCTCCACAAGCTCGCCGGACGCGGCGGGAAGGCGGCCCCCTCCGAACTCGCCGCCGACCTCGACCTCGCCCCCGCCTCCGTCACCGGCAGGCTGGACGCGCTCGAACGGCGCGGCTTCATTCGCCGTACGCCCTCCACCACGGACCGGCGACGGGTCGACGTGGAACTCACCGAGGAAGGCCGCTCGACCTGGCTCGGCGCGATGGACTTCCTCGGTCACGAGGAGGACCGGCTCCTCGGCGTACTCGACAAGGGCGAACAGATCCTGCTCAACGACATGCTGCGCCGCATCATGGTCGTCGCGGAGGACCGCGGCGGAGCCGCCTGGGACTAGGGCGTGTGTCGGAAGTCCCGCCGTCCGCCCGAAGGGTGGGCCCGGCGGCGTCCGGTGCGTGCGATCGCAAGGCGGAGGGTCGTCCTCGTACCGGACGTACGAGGACGGCCCCGACAACGCAGCGAGCGTGCCGGGCGTCGCGGGGCAGGCGGGACTTCCGACACACGCCCCAAGAGGGGCTGGGGCCGTCCGGGGCCCGCCCGTCCGGCGGCACGGTCTCCTGGCCGCGGGACCGGGCGGACTCCGCGCGATCACGGGCCGGTTCGGCGTACTCGTCGAGCCGGTGGTGTTCCATGGGGCGACGGTGACGGTGCGGTGGAAGCGGGCCATGACGCCACCCTGCCCCGTGGGGAAGGGCGTTGCCGGTGCCCGGGCGCCGCCCCCGTCCGCCCTTTCGCCAAAGGTGCGTCAGATGCTCATGGAGCGCGCGGTGTTGACCTGGGCCATCACCATCTGGAACGTCTCCGGGCCGGTCGCCTGGATCATCGTCGAGTGGTGGCGGCCGCCACTGGTCACCGAGACCTGGATGAACCCGGTCGTCTTCTTCTCCTTCATCAGGAGGAAGAGCAGCCCGATCAGGCAGAGCAGGGCGAAGATGATCGCCAGCACGATCGCGACCGTCGGGATCTTCTCCTCGGTGCGCGACATGTCGGTGGCCGTCCACACCGCGCCCTTGAGCGGCAGCGTGCCGGACGGCGTCACGATCGAATCGTTCATGACGGTGATGTCCCCGAGCGACAGCATCGGCGCCCCGCCGCCGGGCCCCGGGCCCTGCTGCGGCGGGAACCCGTAACCGGGCGGGGCAGGCTGAGCCGGCGGGTTCACGGCCGGATAGCCGTAGGCCGGGCCCGGCTGGGTCGCGGCGTCGGGCAACTGCTGCGGGTAGCCGTATCCCTGACCATCCGCGACGGTGGGCGGATTGCCCGGCTGCTGGGGCGGTCCCCACTTGTATGAGTCGTCCGCGTACGGATTCGGATCGCTCAACGTTCCCCGCTCTCGATCAAGCCTGTGCGCCCCGCGCCTTGCTGCCCCGGGCGGTGAACCGGACTCCGGCTCCGCACGACCGTACCGAACAGACCTGCGCAGCGCAGCAGGAGGCCCCGCCTCCCGCAGCATTGCTACGAAAAGCGGGGCCTCCTGTGCAACTGGCGTACCGGAAGGGTCAGAAGCGACGCGTGATCAGCGCGCGCTTCACTTCCTGGATCGCCTTGGTGACCTCGATGCCACGCGGGCACGCGTCCGTGCAGTTGAAGGTGGTGCGGCAACGCCACACACCGTCACGGTCGTTGAGGATCTCCAGGCGCTGCTCGCCGCCCTCGTCACGCGAGTCGAAGATGAAGCGGTGCGCGTTGACGATCGCCGCCGGGCCGAAGTACTGGCCGTCGTTCCAGAACACCGGGCACGACGAGGTGCACGCGGCGCACAGGATGCACTTGGTGGTGTCGTCGAACCGCTCGCGGTCCTCGGCGGACTGCAGACGCTCACGCGTCGGCTCGTTCCCCTTGGTGATGAGGAACGGCATGACGTCGCGGTACGCCTGGAAGAACGGGTCCATGTCGACCACGAGGTCCTTGAGGACCGTGAGGCCCTTTATGGCCTCGACCGTGATCGGCTTCTCCGGGTTGATGTCCTTGATCAGCGTCTTGCAGGCGAGCCTGTTCTTGCCGTTGATCCGCATCGCGTCGGAGCCGCAGATGCCGTGGGCGCAGGAACGGCGGAACGTCAGGGTGCCGTCGGTGTCCCACTTGATCTTGTGAAGGGCGTCGAGGACACGCTCCTTCGGGTCGATCTCGATCTGGAAGTCCTGCCACTGGGCCTCGTCGGAGACCTCGGGGTTGAAGCGGCGGATCCGGAAGGTGACCGTGATGTACGGGGAGGCGGCGGACTCCGCCTCCACCTTGTCCAGAGTCGGGGTAGCCATCAGTACTTACGCTCCATCGGCTGGTAGCGGGTCTGGACGACCGGCTTGTAGTCGAGCCGGATCGACTCGGTGCCGTCGTCGGCGACCTCGCGGTACGCCATGGTGTGGCGCATGAAGTTGACGTCGTCGCGGTTCGGGTAGTCCTCGCGGTAGTGACCGCCGCGGGACTCCTTACGGGCCAGCGCGGAGGTCGCCATGACCTCGGCCAGGTCGAGCAGGTTGCCCAGCTCGATGGCCTCCAGGAGGTCCGTGTTGAACCGCTTGCCCTTGTCCTGAATGGACACGTTCAGGTAGCGCTTGCGCAGCTCGGCGATCTTGTCGACGGCCGTCTTGATGGTCTGCTCGGTACGGAACACCATCACATTGGCGTCCATGCACTCCTGCAGCTCCAGACGGAGCGTCGCGACACGCTCGGTGCCCGTCGAGTTGCGCAGCCGCTCGACCTGGTCGATGACCATCTGTGCCGGGTTCTCGGGAAGCGCGACGAAGTCGTTCTTCGCCGAGTACTCGGCGGCGGCGATGCCCGACCGGCGTCCGAAGACGTTGATGTCGAGCAGCGAGTTGGTGCCCAGACGGTTGGCGCCGTGCACGGAGACGCACGCGACCTCGCCGGCGGCGTACAGGCCCGGGACGACGGTGGTGTTGTCGGCCAGCACCTCGCCCTCGACGTTGGTCGGGATGCCGCCCATGGCGTAGTGCGCGGTCGGCTGGATCGGGATCGGGTCCGTGTAGGGCTCGATGCCGAGGTACGTGCGCGCGAACTCGGTGATGTCCGGGAGCTTCGCGTCCAGCTGCTCCGGCGGCAGGTGCGTGAGGTCGAGGTAGACGTGGTCGCCCTCGGGACCGCAGCCGCGGCCCTCACGGATCTCCGTGTAGATGGAGCGGGACACGACGTCACGGGACGCGAGGTCCTTCATGACGGGCGCGTACTTCTCCATGAAGCGCTCGCCGTCCTTGTTGCGGAGGATGCCGCCCTCACCACGGGCGCCCTCCGTCAGCAGGATGCCCATGCGCCAGATGCCCGTCGGGTGGAACTGGAAGAACTCCATGTCCTCCAGCGGCAGCCCGCGGCGGTACGCGGCGGCCTGGCCGTCACCGGTCAGGGTGTGGGCGTTCGACGTCACCTTGAAGAACTTGCCGGTGCCGCCGGAGGCGAAGATGATCGCCTTCGCCTGGAAGATGTGGATCTCGCCGGTCGCCAGCTCGTACGCGACGACGCCCGAGGACTTCTTGACCCCGTCGACCTCCTGCAGCAGCAGGTCCAGGACGTAGAACTCGTTGAAGAACTCCACACCCTCCTTGACGCAGTTCTGGTACAGCGTCTGGAGGATCATGTGGCCGGTGCGGTCCGAGGCGTAGCAGGACCGGCGGACCGGGGCCTCGCCGTGGTTACGGCTGTGGCCGCCGAAGCGACGCTGGTCGATCTTGCCCTCGGGCGTGCGGTTGAACGGCAGGCCCATCTTCTCCAGGTCGAGAACGGAGTCGATGGCCTCCTTCGCCAGGATCTCGGCGGCGTCCTGGTCGACCAGGTAGTCGCCGCCCTTGATCGTGTCGAAGGTGTGCCACTCCCAGTTGTCCTCCTCCACGTTGGCGAGCGCGGCGGCCATGCCGCCCTGCGCGGCGCCCGTGTGGGAGCGGGTCGGGTACAGCTTCGTGAGCACGGCGGTACGGCTGCGCTTCGTCGACTCGATGGCCGCGCGCATGCCGGCGCCGCCTGCGCCGACGATGACGGTGTCGTACTTGTGGATCTGCATGATTTCCTCTGGTCCCTCTGGCCCGGCGCCTAGCGGATGTTCGGGTCGAAGGTGAAGATCACCAGCGTGCCCAGCAGGACGGTGAACACCGTGGCGGTGTACAGCAGCATCTTCAGCCAGAAGCGGGTGTTGTCCCGTTCGGCGTAGTCGTTGATGACCGTACGGAGGCCGTTGGCGCCGTGCAGCATGGCCAGCCACAGCATCGTCAGGTCCCAGACCTGCCAGAACGGCGAGGCCCAGCGGCCCGCCACGAAGGCGAAGCCGATCTTGGAGACACCGCCGTCCAGCACGAGCTGGATCAGCAGGTGGCCGATGACCAGGACGACGAGCACGATGCCCGACAGGCGCATGAAGAGCCAGGCGTACATCTCGAAGTTGGTGCGCGAACCCTTGGGGGTCTTGCCCGTCCGCTTGCGCGGGGGCTCGATGACCGGGGCCGGGTGGTCGACGTCGTAGAGGCTGACGCCTTCGACGGCGCCGATCGCGGAGGACTCGGTGGACATTGGCCTCAGCTCCCGAAGACTGCGCGTGCGGCGTGGCCGAGGACGGGGTACACGGCCCCGACCATCAGCACGATCCAGATGCCCATGGCGGACCAGAGCATCTGCTTCTGGTAGCGCGGGCCCTTGGCCCAGAAGTCCACGGCGACGATACGGAGACCGTTCAGCGCGTGGAAGAGAATGGCGGCCACCAGGCCGTATTCGAGGAGCGCAACAGGCCAGGTCTTGTACGTGGCCACGACGTTGTCGTAGGCCTCGGGGGAGACGCGGACGAGAGCGGTGTCCAGGACGTGTACGAACAGGAAGAAGAAAATGAGGACACCGGTGACTCGATGAGCCACCCACGACCACATGCCTTCCCGGCCGCGGTACAGCGTTCCAGCCGGCACGGAAGAACCCTCCGGGAGCGGGGATTGGGGTCGGCCGGCTTGACTGTCGGTCTGACCCGGCCGGGTACGGTCCACCGGCCCCGGCCATCGTAGCGACGGTTTGTCGGTTCGCTCGCGCCGGGGCCTCTGGTGTGATCAAAGTGGCAATGAAACAGGCACGGACGGGCTAGGCCCTTTCGTTCGGATCATGCCCGTCCGGCGCCCGTCACCAGCTCGATGATGCGGCCCCGGGCGAGCCGGCGCATCTCGTCCGCCGTGACCACCCGCTCCTCGTCGGGGTCGTGGCCCAGCCTGGCCCGGATGCCGGCCAGCACCTGGTCCGGGTGCTCGGCGGGGCGGAAGGCGTCGAGGCAGATCACGAAGACATGGCCGAAGCGGCTCTCGTACGCGGCGTGCGCGGCGCTCAGCGCGAGATGCGCGGAGTGCGGTGCGGCGTGGTGCAGTCCCGGGGAGACCTCGGCGGCGAGCGCCTCGGCGAGATCCGCGGGCGCCATGTCGTACCCCGCCTCGTCCGCGGCGGCGAGGAGGGCGTCCAGATCGGGGTACGGGCGGTGGGCGGCCAGCCGCAGCGCCCAGCGGGGACTGCCGCAGCAGCGGAGCAGGGCGGCTTCGGCGTCGGCGGTGGGTGCGGTGTTGAACCGGTCGAGGCCGAGGGGGCGGGTGCTGAGGCAAGCCGGGGCCGGGCCGCAGTTCTGGGCGGGGAGCGCGGGCGGGCCGACCCGCCGCTGCGGTGGTTCCGGGAGGCCGGCGTGGGACTCGCTGGGCCTGGACAGCGTGGGACTCCTCGAAACATCGGCATCTCTGTGAGCCTGGTGCAGTGAGGGGGACCGGAGACCAGGGAGATGCAGGGTGAAGGGAGAGACGAATGTGCCCAACGCTATCGGGGCCGGGCAACGGCCGTGCGACGGATGCACGAATTTCACCCGGAAGGGAGAGTTTCGGTACGACTGATGGACGTTTCTTCGAGGAGAATGCCCGGCTATCTCCTTACTTCTTCTTTTTTGCCCGCCTCAACCGGAGGTTTCTGACCGATGTCGCCCTCGCGCGGAGCCCTCGCGGCCGGTGCGGCCCTCGTCGCGGCAGCCGCCGTGACGATCGCCGTCGTCGTCTGGCCGGAAGGTGCGGACACCGGCCCCCCGGGGGAGGCGTCCATGGCCAGCGCCCCCTCGCACGCCTCCCTCACTCCCTCGCCGACCCGCAGTTACCCGCTCTCCACGGCGCCCCGGGCCATCCCCGCCGTGCGTGAGCACATCGCCGCCCGCGGCCCCGGCTGGCGGCCGGGCCCGACCAGCACCGTCGTGATCGCCAACGGCAGTGGTCCGCTCGCGGACGAGGCGCAGCTGCTCGCCAAGGAGCTGAAGATCCGTTACCGGGGCGCCGTCCCGGCCCGTGCGGGCGATGTCGAGCTGGCCCTCGGCGCCCCGGGTGGCGGGGCCCCCGAGTCGTACACCCTGAAGACCCACGACCGGCGGGTCGTCATCACCGGCCCCGACCAGGCGGGTGTCTTCTACGGAACCCGCACGCTGAAGCAGTCCCTGCGCGCCGACGGCGTGATGCCCGAGGGCGAGGTGCGCGACCGTCCCGACCGGCCGCAGCGCGGACTCAACCTCGACATCGCGCGCAAGTACTACACCGTCGGCTGGATCGAGGACCGGCTGCGCGACATGGCCGACCTCAAGCTCAACCAGCTCGGCCTGCACTTCTCCGACGACCAGGCGTTCCGGATCCAGTCCGACACCCACCCCGAGGTGGTGTCGCCCCAGCACCTCACCAAGACGGAGGTCCGTCAGATCCTCGCCCTCGCGGGCCGGCTGCACATCGACGTGGTCCCCGAGATCGACTCCCCGGGCCACCTGGGCGCCGTCCTGCGCGCCCACCCGGAGCTCCAGCTGCGCAACGCGGCGGGCGTGCGCTCGATCGGATCGATCGACATCTCCGACCCGGGCGCGGCGAAACTCGTCGACCAGCTGATCGGCGAGTTCGCCGAACTCTTCGGCGGCGCGTACTGGCACCTGGGCGGGGACGAGTACCGCGCGCTGATGGTGAAGGACCCGGCCGCCTCGTACCCGCAGCTCCAGCGCGCCGCCCAGCAGAAGTACGGACCGGCCGCCGGGATCAAGGACCTCGCCACCGGTTGGCTCAACGACCGCGCGGCAGTGGTGCGCCCGCACGGGCAGCAGCCGAAGGCCTGGAACGACGGCTTCTTCCGCGGCGGAGTCGTCCAGGCCGACAAGAACATCGAGGTCGAGTACTGGACGGGCAAGGAGTACGGTGCCCGGCCGCCGGAGGAGTATCTGAGCGAGGGCCGGCGCCTGGTCAACCTCAACGACGAGTTCCTCTATTACGTGCTCGGCCAGCCCAATGCATTCGTCTACCCGACCGGGAAGCGGATTTACGAACAGTGGACCCCGCTCGTCCTGCGCGGCACGCAGCCGGTACCGGCCCGCTACTCGAAGCAGATCCTGGGCGGCCGGTTCGCGGTCTGGGGCGACCTGCCGCAGGCGCAGACCCCGGCGCAGGTGGCGGCGGGGATCCGGATGCCGTTGCGGGCCACGGCCCAGAAGCTGTGGGATCCGAGAAGGCCGACGCTGAGCTGGGGTCAGTTCCAGGCGTTGGCCGCGACGATCGACAAGGCGGGCTGAGCGGGCGGCCGCACCGGATCTCGATGGACAGCCCGGTGGGCCGGGGCTACATTCCGCTTGCCGCGCGCTCCGGGAGGGGCGCGCGTTCCTGCGGCAAGTTTCGGAACCCTGGGGGCCACTTCATGCTGTGCTCTATCTGCCGAGTCAGACCGCCGGTCACCGCGGACGGGCGCTGCATCCTGTGTGCCGGGCCGGACGGGGCGTCGGCGCCGATGCCTGCGGCCCCGCCCTTCTCGTCACCGCAGCAGCAGCTGCGCTCACCCGACGGGCTCGCGAGGGCCGTCGTCATCCTGCTCGTGGTCGCCGCCGTGTCCGACCTGCTGGCCGTGCTTGCGGGGCTGAACATCCGCAGCCTGCTCGGCGATGTGCTGGACAACGGCCTCGCCACGATCGACGACGCCGAGGCGGATCGCGCCGACAACCTCTACGCGGCCTCCGGGGTCCTTCAGCTCCTGGTGCTGCTGGCCACCGGCGTCGTCTTCATCCTCTGGTTCCGCCGGGTGCGGCTGAACGCCGAGGTGTTCGACGCGAGCATGCAGCAGATGAAGCCCGGGTGGGCGGTCGGCGCCTGGTTCGTCCCGTTCGCCAACCTGGTGCTGCCGCGTCGGATCGCGGGCGGCATCTGGACCGCGAGCGCCCAGACCAACACCGACGGCAGCTGGCGGACGGTCTCCGCGGCCCCGGTCAATCTGTGGTGGGGGGCGTGGGTCTGCTCGTCGCTCTTCTCGCGGTACGCCTCCCAGCAGTACATGAAGGCCGAGGAGGTGCAGGAGATCATGGACGCGGCCGGCCGGATGCTGGTAGCGGATGCGTTCTCCATCGTGGCCGCGGTCCTCGCGATCCTCTTCGTACGCAAGCTGACCCGTATGCAGGGGGAGCGGGCGGCGCTGGGCGTGTATCCGCTCAGCTGAGGACGAACCCATCGAGGACTCGACGAGGGACGGACCCGCTGAAGGGTGCGATTTCAGACTCCAGCAGTGACGATTTTGAGCCATTCGGCGCTGAAAGCGGTATGCGGCAGCGGGAAGCGCCGCGTCCCCGTGCGGACCCGTACGGGGACAGGCCGACGGGGAGAAGCCGATGAGCCTGCTGGAACTGATCGCTGCCGCCGACGAGCGGGGGCTGGTCGCGAGCGGGATCGCCTGCCTCGACCGATGCCTGCCCCAGCCCGCCGAGGGCGCCGAACCGGATCCGCTGCGTCCGCTCTGGGCCGGTTGCGCGGACGGTGAGGCGTGGCCGGACCGCCTCGCGGAGGCGCGCCAGGCGCTGGACGGTGCGAAGGGCGCGGAGACGCGGACGCAGATACGGCAGCTGCTCGCCCACGCGCCCGCGGACCGGGCGGCTCCGGGCCTCCGGGAGTGGGCGGACGCGTGCTCGCTGCTGGCCCTGGAGGTCCACCTCGAACAGGACCCGACGCCCGGTGCCGGGGTGGACGTGCTGAGGCGCTGCCGCGAGGGCGGTCCGGAGGAGGCGGGACCGCTGGTGGCCGGGGAAGTACGCCGCCAGATCCGCATCCTGGAGATGCTTGCGGATTCCGGTACGGGGACTGCGGGCCTGCGCCAGGTGCTGGACGTGTCGACGGAGGGGCAGCGAGTGCTGCGCGCGGCGACGGCGCGGAGGGCGCGGGGGCGCGGGCCGGACGGGGCGTGACCGGGCCCGTCCGGTGACCGTTCCGTCCTCCGTCGCCGGGCGTTGAAGGCGCCCTCGATCGCCGGCCGGGCCTTGATCGCGAGCCCGCCCGGCGATCGAGGAACGGCAGGCCCGTCCGGTGTGCGACGGTTCACGACTGCCTGGACTGTGTGCGGCGAGCCTCGGATTCGCGAGGCGTCCACCGGTGCGCCCCACCCCGGAGGGGAAGGGTGCGGTCGCCCGGAAGCCCGGACGAAGGACACCGGCGGTCCGGCACACCGGCGGAGGAACCGCCCCTCACCGGTCGGACGAAGTCCCCGGCTGCCGGGCGCTCTTCGGCCACTGAGCGGGCGGCGCACACCGGGTGGCCCCGGGGGATTCCCCGGAAGAACGAAGACGACCGGGGCCGCCACCCCCCACAGGAGAGGCCCCGGTCGTCTTCCGCGGGGCCGCAGGACGACCCCGTACTCCTTTCAGCGTCGTGAGTGCGTTTTCTGTCACACCTCACTGTGTCCGGGAACGTTGCCGGTTGTACAAGTCATGGACGCGGCCCCCGCGAAGGACGTAGCGTGCTGAGGCGCGCAGGGTGGCGCGGTAGTGGTGACCAGCTGCGATTCAGGACAGCAGGGCGGGTTGAGGGAGTGCTGGGGGACGACGCGGAACTGACCGCCGCGGTGCTCGCGGCGCAGGACGGGGACGAGGACGCCTTCCGTTCTGTGTACCGCGCTGTGCAGCCGCGGCTGCTGGGCTACATACGAACGCTGGTGGGGGAGCCGGACGCCGAGGATGTGGCGTCCGAGTCCTGGCTGCAGATAGCGCGCGACCTCCACCGGTTCAGCGGGGACGCCGACCGGTTCCGCGGCTGGGCGGCGCGGATTGCCCGCAACCGGGCTCTCGACCATGTGCGAATGCGCGGCAGGCGCCCCGCGATCGGCGGCGACGAGACCGAACTGTCGGAGAAACCGGCCGAGTCCGACACCGCCGACGAGGCGATCGAGGCCCTGGCCACCGGGCGTACCATGTCCCTCATCGCCCAACTGCCGCAGGATCAGGCCGAGGCCGTCGTGCTGCGCGTGGTGGTCGGCCTGGATGCGAAGAGCGCGGCGCAGACGCTGGGCAAGCGGCCGGGAGCGGTACGCACCGCCGCGCACCGTGGACTGAAACGGCTGGCGGAGCTGCTCCGCGCGGACAGTGACGACGACGGTGGCGAAGAGGACGTGTCGCGGGGATTTCTGCCGCACGGGAGCGCGGCAGGTCATGCGGCGGAACTCGGCGCCGTACCCACGCAGCGCCTTTCCCGGACCGGTCTGGCGGCGTCCGCCGGTGTGACGGATTCGCGTTCGTGGACGCAGAAGGACATGTGATGGCCGACGAGCAGGACGCATGGCTTGACAGGGACGCGGCGGAGCGACTGCTCCGCGGCGAACCGGTCGATCCCGGCGAGGGCCATGCGCGCGCCGACGCCGAACGGCTCGTGGCCGCGCTGGACGCTGCTGCCCGCAGTGCCCGCCCGGCCGCAGGTGAACTGCCGGGCGAGGCCGCGGCACTGGCCGCGTTCCGGACAGCCCTGCGCGCAGGGACGCGGGCGACGGTTCCGGCGGACGTCCGGTCGGCGGGACACGCCGCGAAGGACAGCGGACCGAAGACGCTGGGACCGGTACGCATCGGTCCCGCGGCCTCCCAGGGCAGCCGCACGCGTGCGCCGCGCTGGAGCCGTCCCGTCCGTTTCGGTCTTGCCGCCTCCCTCGCCGGCTGCGCGCTCGGTGGGGTGGCGGTCGCGGCAGGCGCGGGCGTGCTTCCCGGTCCGTTCGGCAAACACGCCGACCCGCTGCCGGCCTCCTCGGTATCGGCGTCCGCGGTTCCGGAGGAACTGGGCTCCGGGGACGCGTCCGGCAGGACGACCGCCCCGCCGTCGGGATCGCCGGACGTGAACACGTCCCCGGATTCATCCGAGGGAACCCACCAGGGCAAGGACGACCGTGACGGCACGTCCGGCACTGCGGGATCGCCGGACGGGAGCGGCGCCCGGAACGGCGGGAGCGACGGCCTCCGTTCCCCGGACGCGACCGACAGCAGGGGCACGCCCGGCGGTGGTCAGGACGACACGTCGGGTGTCTGGTCCGCCCGGACTCTCAAGGCGTGCCGCGACTACCGCGACGGCAAGCTCGACGACGCCCGCAGACGCCGTCTCGAAAAGCTGGCCGACGGCGCCGCCAACCTGGACCGGTTCTGTCAGCGGATGCTCGACGAGGCCGGTGACGAGGGCGACCAGGATCAGGGGAACGGCGCCGACAAGCAGAACGGTTCAGACGCGGACGAGGCAGGCGCAGCGGACCGGGCCGACGGCAGTGCGAACGCGCGCCAGTCGCTCTGGTTCGCACCCGGTACCCCGGCCCCGGCGTCCCCGTCCGCCCCGGCGTCCCCGACCGGTGCCGCCTCCCCGACGGCCACGGCCACGGTCACGGCTCAGGCCGCCTCGGCCGACGGCTGAGCCGTTCCGGCCGCTCCGCTCGCCCCGGGTGTGACACTTTTCGGCCCGTTGACGCAGTAGAGAGTGAGCCGACTGGTCATCGGCAGCGCACAGAGCCGGGGTTCCCCCCGTACCTTCGGCTCAGCGCACCTGGCGCGGGCGGGACACGTTCCCCCGGTCCCGCCCGCGCCCCCTTTCCCCACCTCCGCTCACCAGTAGATGACGACCTTGTCGCCGTTGCGCACCTGGTCGAAGAGGGCGGCGATCTTCCCCTCGTCCCGGACGTTCACGCAGCCGTGCGACGCGCCGGTGTAGCCGCGGGCCGCGAAGTCCGCCGAGTAGTGCACCGCCTGACCGCCGCTGAAGAACATCGCGTACGGCATGGCCGTGTGATAGATCGTCGACACGTGGTGCCGGGACTTCCAGTAGATGGCGAAGGTGCCTTCGCGGGTCGGCGTGTACTGCGAGCCGAACCGCACATCCATCGAGGAGACGACCCGGCCGTCGATCATCCACGACAGGGTCCGACTGTTCTTGCTGATGCAGAGCACCCGCCCGGTCATGCAGCGCTTGTCGGGCCTGGCGGCAGGCCGGGAGGTCGGCGGGTTCAGCTCGGCCGCCGTCGGCTTCCGCGTCATGGCGACCAGCTTCTGCCAGGTGAGGGTGTCCGTTCGGCCCGTGCGGGACAGACCGCGCTTGCCCTGGAAGGACTGCACGGCGGCGACGGTGAGCGTCCCGTAGTAGCCCGTCGGGCTGCGGTCGAAGTGGCCGATCTGACGGAGCCGGGCCTGCAGCTCCCGTACCTGCTTGCCCTCGGAGCCGGTCGCCATCAGCGTCCTGCCCTGCGGAGCGGGCTTCGGTGCGGCGGAAACCGACGGCGAGGGCGCGGCGGTCGACGGCGAGGGGGTCGCGGCGGGCTTGGCGTCGTCGGTCGCCGGGGCGGAGGTCCTCGGCGGGGACGAGGGCTTCGCCGCGGAACCGCCGGAGGCATGCGCCTGGCAGCCCGCGGTCGTGGCGGCCAGCGTCAGGACGACGACGGCGGTCACCGCCGTGGCGCCGGCCCGGTGTGCTGTTCCTCGGCCGTGCCGGGTTCTCTGTATCCGCATCATCCTTGGCCCCCTGATTCCTTCGTTCCCTCTTGGGACGGATTCCCGCTCTGCCCGGTTGCCAAAGCCCGCGCATGATGGTGAGTGCGGTGGCGAAGGCCGTAGGACGCACCCTGTGAGCAAGGTCCCAGCCGGTGCCCCTCCACCGGTCGCGCGGCCGCCGCTACAGTCCGTCGCGAGGATCGTTGGTTACCAGTTAGTAGCTTCAGTGGGAGGCACAGCAGATGACGCGCGAGTCGGAGTCGGGACTGCCCATCGAGCCGGTGTACGGGCCGGACGCACTCGACGGGTGGAACGCCGACGACAAACTGGGAGAGCCCGGTGCCTACCCCTTCACGCGCGGCGTGTACCCCACGATGTACACCGGCCGGCCGTGGACGATGCGGCAGTACGCCGGCTTCGGCACGGCCTCCGAGTCCAACGCCCGTTACAAGCAGCTGATCGCCAACGGCACGATGGGTCTCTCCGTCGCCTTCGACCTGCCCACCCAGATGGGTCACGACTCCGATGCGCCGATCGCGTCCGGCGAGGTCGGCAAGGTCGGGGTGGCGATCGACTCGATCGACGACATGCGGGTGCTGTTCGGCGGGATCCCGCTGGACAAGGTCTCCACGTCCATGACGATCAATGCCCCCGCCGCCCTGCTGCTCCTCCTCTACCAGCTGGTCGGCGAGGAGCAGGGCGTCCCGGCGGACAGGCTGACCGGCACCATCCAGAACGACGTCCTCAAGGAGTACATCGCCCGCGGCACCTACATCTTCCCGCCCAAGCCCTCGCTGCGGCTGATCGCCGACATCTTCAAGTACTGCAAGGCCGAGATCCCGAAGTGGAACACCATCTCGATCTCCGGCTACCACATGGCGGAGGCCGGAGCCTCGCCCGCGCAGGAGATCGCGTTCACCCTCGCGGACGGCATCGAGTACGTCCGTACCGCCGTCGCGGCGGGCATGGACGTCGACGACTTCGCCCCGCGTCTCTCCTTCTTCTTCGTCGCCCGTACGACCATCCTGGAAGAGGTCGCCAAGTTCCGTGCCGCCCGCCGGATCTGGGCCCGGGTCATGAAGGAGGAGTTCGGCGCATCGAGCCCCAAGTCGCTGATGCTCCGCTTCCACACCCAGACCGCGGGCGTCCAGCTCACCGCGCAGCAGCCCGAGGTCAACCTGGTGCGCGTCGCGGTCCAGGGGCTGGGCGCGGTCCTCGGCGGCACGCAGTCGCTGCACACCAACTCGTTCGACGAGGCGATCGCCCTGCCGACCGACAAGTCCGCCCGGCTCGCGCTCCGTACCCAGCAGGTCCTGGCGTACGAAACGGACGTCACCGCCACGGTCGACCCGTTCGCGGGTTCGTACGTCGTCGAGAAGATGACGGACGACGTCGAAGCCGCTGCCCTGGAGCTGATGGGCAAGGTCGAGGACATGGGCGGCGCGGTCAACGCCATCGAGCGGGGCTTCCAGAAGAACGAGATCGAACGCAGCGCCTACCGCATCGCCCTGGAGACGGACAGCGGGGAGCGCGTCGTCGTCGGCGTCAACCGCTTCCAGCTCGACGAGGAGGAGCCGTACGAGCCGCTCCGCGTCGACCCGGCGATCGAGGCCCAGCAGGCGGCCCGGCTGACGAAGCTCCGAGCCGAACGGGACCAGGCCGCCGTCGACGAGGCGCTGGGGCGGCTGAAGAAGGCGGCCGAGGGGACGGACAACGTCCTCTACCCGATGAAGGACGCGCTGGCGGCGCGGGCGACGGTCGGCGAAGTCTGCAACGCGTTGCGGGAGGTGTGGGGGACGTACGTGCCGACGGACGCCTTCTGAGCGGGGGTCCGCCTGCTTCGCGGATGTTCTCCCGCCCGCTCGACGGCGAAGGCTGAGCCCCGTACCGCCCTCCGAGACACCTGGACGGAGTGTCGTACCCCCGTGCGACACTCCTGTTCATGCTGGGTGTCACTGATCTTCCGACCTATCTTGTCGGCCTTGTGCTGATTGTTCTGCTGCCGGGGCCCAACTCGTTGTACGTGCTCTCCGTCGCCGCCCGCCGCGGTGTGCGGACCGGGTATGTGGCGGCTGCCGGTGTGTGGACCGGTGACACCGTGCTGATGACGCTCTCCGCGCTCGGCGCCGCCTCCCTGCTGCAGACGACGCCGGTGCTCTTCGCCGTCGTCAAGTACGCGGGCGCGGGCTATCTGACCTGGCTGGCGATCGGCATGCTGCGGGCCGCGGCGTCCATGTGGCGCGAGCGGCACCGGCAGATCGCCGAGCTGACGGACGAGGCCGCCGGACCGGACGGAACGACGACGGCGGCCGGGGCGGTGGAGCGGCCGTACCGGCGGGCGCTGGTGGTGAGCCTCTTCAACCCGAAGGCGATCCTCTTCCTGATCTCCTTCTTCGTGCAGTTCGTCGACCCCGGGTACGCCTATCCGGCGCTGTCCTTCCTGCTGCTGGGGACGCTGCTGCAGATCGCGAGCTTCCTCTACCTGTCGGCGCTGATATTCGGCGGCACCCGGCTGTCCGCCGCGTTCCGCCGCCGCAAGCGGCTGTCGGCCGGGGCCACTTCGGCGGCGGGTGTGCTGTTCCTCGGGTTCGCGGCGAAGCTCTCGCTCAGCAGCGTGTGAGGCGGACGGGCGGCCCGTTCACCGCTGTCGTGCCTCGCCGAGACGCCGAGCGCGGGCAGTCCGGCGTCCGTGCCGACGGCCGGCAGTGTGAAGTGCGGTCCGCGGAACGCGTCGACGAACGGTTCGAGGACGGCCCGCGGTTGATCATCGCGGGGATCGAGGCGCGGTACGGGGTGCGTCGGGCGGTGGTCAGGCCGGGCGGCCCGCACCGCCCGTCAGCGATCTGCGCAGCCGCGGTGTGAGCCACCGCTCCACGTACCGGTGCAGCAACCAGGCCAGCGCCAGCATCAGGACCACCGTGAGAACCGCCGTCGCCCACGCGGGAACCCCGAGGCGCTGATGGAGCATGTCCACCGCCACCCAGCCCAGATGCTCGTGGATCAGGTAGAAGGGGTACGTCAGTGCTCCGGCGACGGTCAGCCACCGGTGGTCGAAGCGGGCCAGGGCGCCCAGTGCGATGGCGGCGACGGCGGCGAAACCGGCGGTCACGACGGCGATGATGACCAGTGACGAGCGGTACGAGAAGGCGTGCGGGCCCGCCGGATGCCACAGATCGGCCACCGCGGAGTGCTGGCCGAGCAGCCAGCTGACGCCGACGATGCCCCAGGCCGTGGCGTCCCGCCGGTTGCGGTGGACCAGGTAGAGCCCGATGCCGCCTATGAAGAACGGGGCGTACGCCGGCATCAGGACCACGTCGAGCAGCGGCTCGCCGGATGCCTTGCCGAGCGCCGCTGCCAGGGTCCACGCGGCGCAGAACAGGACGATCCGTCGCCGGTTGGCCCCCGGCAGGACGACGCACACGGCGAACAGGGCGTAGAACCGGATCTCCGCCCACAGCGTCCAGCACACGCCCAGCACCCGGTCCACGCCCAGCGGCTGCTGCAGCAGCGTCAGGTTGACCAGTGCGTCGCTGGGCGAGACCGCCTCGTACGCCACCGTCGGCAGTGCGAAGACCAGGGTCACGAGGACGACCGACGCCCAGTACGCGGGCAGCAGCCTGGCCGCCCGCGAGGCGAAGAACGACGCGAGCGAACGGCCCCAGCCGCTCATGCAGATCACGAAGCCGCTGATGACGAAGAAGATCTGCACACCGAGACAGCCGTAGGCGAACCATGTGTGGGCGGACGGGAACAGGGAAGCGGCGGAGACTCCCCACGCCGTGGTGATCTCACCGCCCCGCCCCCCGTAGTGGTACGCCGCGACCATCAGCGCGGCGACCAGCCGCAGCCCGTCGAGGGCCCGCAGCCGGGGTGCGGCGCGCGGCTGCGGTGACCGGGGCCCCACCTGCGCGCGGGCGGTGGAAACCCGCTCGATCGTCCTGCCCGGCATCTCCGGAGTGATGGTCACTGACGTCCCTTCCAACAGCGGCGAAGGGTCAGGCTAGGGCGCAGATGGCTCCGGAACGGGCGGGAAGGGAGCAGTTTCCTGTGCTGACAGGGCGAGTTCATCTCGCGGCCGCTCAGGTTTCTTAGCGTGCTACGGAACCTCACACGGTCGCCGAACATCCGTACCCCTTCTCACGCCCCCTTCCCCCCACGGGCACCAGACGCTTGGAGCGCCATGACGAAAGCCCGCACCCGCTGGCCACGGCAACGTGACGCGGAGGACTCGGCCCCGCCCGAAGGCGGGACGTCCCACCTCGCCGCCGTCCTCCCGACGGAACTGGAGACCTGCCTGCGCGCCTGTGCCGCGCACAGCGGGAAGCTGGTCGCCGGGCTCGACCGGCGGCGTACGGCGCTTGCGGAGGCGCTCAGGAACCTGCTGGCCACCCACGCCACCATGGAGCAGACGGCCGCCGCGGCCTCCCCGCTCCCGCTGCTGCGGCGCCCGGGCAGGAGCGGGACAGGATCCTCGCTCGTGCTCGGCGACGCACTGCTCGATCCGCTGCTCGCGGTCGGCAACAAGGCGCTGGACTGCGGTTACGAGGACGAGCTGAAGCTCGCGATCCTCATCACCGACACCGTGCTCACCCAGCGCAGGCGCTCCCGCGCCGGCTGGCGGTTGCGGGCCCGGACGCTGGAGGCGATGGGGGCGGAGAACGCCGCGGTCGAGGCGTACGAGCGCTACCTCGGGCTCACCGACGAGGACGGCTTCGGTGTGGCGGCGAAGATCGCCGGCCTGCGGGCCGGCGCCGAGCGCCAGGACGAGCTCCTGCGGAAGCTGGAGCGCGACTGCCCGGAAGCCGGCGAGTTCACCGGCCGGTCCGTCACCGAATCCTGGGCCGAAGGCCTGGAGCTGCAGGCGCGCGGCGACTGGCATGCGGCCCGGCCCCGGCTGATCGGCGCGCTGCTCACCCAGGACCGGGCCGGAGCCCCGGTGCCGGAGATCCAGGAGGCCGCGTCCCAGTACCTGGGCCTCGCGATGGAGGCCGGCGGGCTGGCGGGCAGCGGCGCCGGCAGTCTTACCGGTCCCACCGACCTCGCGGTCCTCACCGACCTGATCGCGCTCTACGCCGAGCAGCGCCGGACCCGGATGCGCGGCCCGATCGGCGACCCCACCTTCGGCGACGTCGAATGGACCACGCTCGGCGAGTTCCGAAACCGGATAGCGGGCAAGTCGATCTGTCTGATCGCGAACTCGCAGCGTGTCGGAAGCAGTTCGATGGGGGCCGAGATCGATGCGTACGACCTGGTCGTCCGCTTCAACTCGTACAGGATCGACCCGTCGGCGACCGGCAAGCGCACCGACATCCACGCCACCATCCACAAGCACGGCTTCAACTGGGACCGGAAGGTCCACACCCGGCTGGTCTTCGGAGGGCTCTCCGGCGACTGGAAGTACTCGCTGCGCAACCGGCTCGTACCCGGCGCCCAGAAGTACCTCGGCGACGAATCGCTGCGCTGGCCGCTGCGCGACATCGGCAAGGTCGGCACCGACGTCTGGCCGGCGATCCCCACCAGTGGCTTCAACATGCTGTGGCTGCTGGACTACCTGGACGTCAGCTCGCAGCTCGACCTGATCGGCTTCGACTTCTACGAGAGCGGCGCCTACCGCCTGCCTGCCGCGATGAAGATGCCCATCACCTCCGTGCACGAGTACACCAGCGAAAAGGCGTGGGTCATGGAACGCGCCCAGAGCGTCACCGATATGAGGATCAGTCTGCGATGACGACGCCCACCACGACCACCGCGCAGGCACGCGTGCCCGCGCCCCGGACCCCCGCCCCCGCGAACGCGCTCACCGGCAAGCGCCGCGTCGCCTTCGCGAGCTTCGTGGACGAGAACTACCTGCCCGGCTTCCTGGCCCTGCTGCGCAGCCTCGCCCTGTCCAACCCCGGCGTCTGCGAGGACTTCATCGTCCTGCACGACGGACTGCGCCCCGCCTCCGTCGCCCAGATCCGGGCGCTGCACCCGCGCATCGACTTCCGCCGGGTGGACGCCGAGCACTACGACTCGTACGCCAAGGGCGACCAGGACAACTACCTGGTCCGCAAGGCGTACTTCATCCTCGACGTGTTCCGGGTGCGCGACTACGACACCGTGATCACTCTGGACACCGACATGGTGGTCCTCGGCGACCTCGGCGAACTGCTGCAGCTGCGCGACGGCCTGGCCGCCGTACCGCAGTTCTTCTTCGGGCAGCACAAGCTCAACAGCGGGCTGCTGGTCATCCAGCGCGAGTACCTGAGCGACGAGTTCTGCGCGAAGATCGACGAGGTCGGCCGCGCGGGCACGTACGAGCTCGACAAGCACGACCAGGGCATCCTGAACGCTGTCCTGGACGGCGACTTCGTGCAGCTCGACGCCCGCTACAACTTCGTCAAGCGGCGGCTCTCCGGCGACCTCCCGGTGCCCGACACCACCGCGATCCTGCACTTCACCGGGCGGCACAAGCCCTGGCAGGGCGGCGAGGCCGGCTACGGCCAGGCCGAGGACCGCTGGCGCGAGTTCGAGCTGCCCGACGCCGAGTTCCACGCCGCGTACCTCGCGCTGCCCGGCACCAAGCACCACGACCTGCTGGTGCACTACGGGACTCCGCACGTGCGCCGTACCGCCGACCCGGAGAGCGCCCGCCGGGTCGCCGCCGCGCACATCGCCGCCGGTGAGTACCAGGAGGCGGCCGACCTGCTCGGTGCCGTCCGGATACCCGTCGACGACGCCTGGCCGCACGAGGTGCTCGGCCACGCGCTGATGAGCGTCTCCCGTTACGAGGAGGCCCGCGCCCAGCTCCTCCTCGCGACCGCCGCCCCCAACCGGGCCGCGACGTCCTTCGCGCGGCTCGCCCAGATCGCCTGGATCCACGGCGACGACGCCACGGCGGCGGCGTACGCGATCGAAGGGCTCGGCGTCGACCCGACCCACCGGGCGAACCGGCTGATGTACAAGCGCACCAAGGACGTGTCCACCCCCGTGGAGGGACCGGCGGCCGAGCAGCTCGCGCATGTCGCCTTCTACATGGACCGGCAGGGCAACGCCGGGGACAAGCTCCTCCCGGAGAGCGTCCGGCTGGCGTTCGGCCAGGACACCGGCCCGGCCCGCTGGCACTCGATCCACGCCCACCGGCTCTTCGACGAGGCCGCGCTGGAGCGGGTCAACGCCCGGCGCGGACTGGTCATCGGCGGCGGCGGCCTCTTCATCCCGGACACCGCGCCGAACGGCAACAGCGGCTGGCAGTGGAACGTCCCCGACGAGCTGCTGGAGCGGATCGACGTACCCGTCATGGTGTACGCCGTCGGGTTCAACGCCTTCGACGGCCAGGCGTACGGCCACGGCCGGGACCGGTTCCTCTCCTCCCTGCGGAAGCTGGTGGAGCGCGCCTCGTTCTTCGGGCTGCGCAACCACGGCTCCATCGAGAAGGTCCGCGAGCTCCTGCCGCCGTCGCTGCACGACAAGGTCCGCTTCCAGCCCTGCCCGACCACGGTCACCCGGCAGCTGGTCCGCGGCTGGACCGACCCCGCACAGCGCGAGAACACCGTGCTGATCAACGCCGCGTACGACCGGTCCGGGCTCCGCTTCGGCCACGACTACAGGCACTTCCTCGCCGAGATGGCCACCGCGGTGAAGGAACTCGGCAAGCGCGCCGAGGTGAAGTGCGTGGCGCATTCGCTGGACGACGAGCGGATCGCGTTCGACCTGCGGCGCGAGCACGGCATCTCGCTGCCGGTGATCCCGATGTACGACTTCGAATGCGACGAGATCCGGTCCACGTACGCCCGGACCAAGCTGGTCATCGGGATGCGCGGGCACGCGGGGATGATCCCGTTCGGCTGCGGTACGCCGATCATCAGCCTGATCTCGCACCCGAAGATGGCGTACTTCCTGTCCGACATCGACCGCCCGGAGTGGGGCATCTCCGTCCACGACCGGCACCTCGGGGCGCGGCTCGTGGAGCGGGCGGCGGGGCTGCTGGACGACCACGCGGCGACGGTCGCCGATGTGCACGGCAGGCAGCAGGAACTCTGGAAGGTCACCGAGGCGAACGCCGCGGACCTCCGGGTGATCCAGGGCGGCGTGCGTATCTGACGGCAGGACGAAGCGGGGC
>NZ_JBHVEE010000067.1:0-35732 GCF_042802415.1 Streptomyces sp. NPDC057486
CTGTCGAGCCCGCCCGGCGTTCGGGGGCGAAGGGAGCCGCGGTCGGCCCGTCAGTCGCCGATCAATGCGTCGACGAATGCCTCCGGCTCGAACGGGGCCAGGTCGTCCGGTCCCTCGCCGAGACCCACGAGCTTCACCGGTACGCCCAGTTCGCGCTGGACGGCGATGACGATGCCGCCCTTGGCGGTGCCGTCCAGCTTGGTGAGGACGATGCCGGTGATGTCGACGACCTCGGCGAACACCCGTGCCTGAACCAGGCCGTTCTGCCCGGTCGTGGCGTCGAGGACGAGCAGGATCTCGTCGAGCGGGCCGTGCTTCTCGACGACGCGCTTGACCTTGCCGAGCTCGTCCATGAGTCCGGTCTTGGTGTGCAGCCGGCCGGCGGTGTCGATGAGGACGACATCGGCACCCTCGGCGATGCCTTCCTTCACCGCCTCGAAGGCGACCGACGCAGGGTCGCCGCCCTCGGGCCCGCGCACGGTGCGGGCGCCGACGCGCTCGCCCCAGGTCTGGAGCTGTTCGGTGGCGGCGGCACGGAAGGTGTCGGCCGCGCCGAGCACGACGCTGCGGCCGTCGGCGACGAGGACCCGGGCCAGCTTGCCCGTGGTGGTGGTCTTGCCGGTGCCGTTGACGCCGACGACCATCACGACGCCGGGCGTGTCGACGCCGCTCTCCGTCTTGACCGCACGGTCGAAGTCGGTGCCGAGCAGAGTGAGGAGCTCCTCGCGCAGCAGGGTCCGCAGTCCCTCGGGGGTACGGGTACCGAGGACACGGACGCGCTCACGGAGCCGCTCCACCAGCTCCTGGGTGGGGGTGACGCCGACATCGGCGGTGAGGAGGGTGTCCTCGATCTCCTCCCAGGTGTCCTCGTCGAGGTTGTCGCGGGACAGGAGCGTGAGCAGCCCCTTGCCGAGGGTGCTCTGCGAGCGGGCGAGCCGGGCGCGCAGCCGTACGAGACGGCCGGCGGTGGGCTCCGGGATCTCCAGCGCGGGGACTGGGGGCGCCGCCGGCTCGGCGACTGCCGGGGCTTCCTCGGCGGGAGCCTCGACGCCGGGAGGACCGGCCTCCTCGATGGTGCGGCGCGGTTCCTCGCGCGTTGGCTCGGCTTCCTCGCCGACATGGGGTTCGGCGGGAGTGATGGTCGGCGTGCTCGACGGTGCCGGGGGCAGCTGCCTCTTCTTGCGGCCGCTGACCACGAGCCCGCTGATCAGGCCGGCCACGACCAGGGCGGCGATGACTACAGCAAGGATGACGAATTCCATAACCCACCCAGTATCAGTCACATACCCGCCAGGTGGCGGCCCCGGAGGACCGCTCCGGGATCCGGCAGGTCGTTATGGCCCTTTTGGCGGTAAAGGTACGATCCCGCTCGTGGAGACCCGCGGCCTGGAACCCGTCCCCGACAGTGAGCGCACCGGCCGGGTCCGCACCCTCTTCCCCACCTGGGCCGCCGCCAATATGACCGTGCTGCTGCTCGTCATGGGCGCAGGACTGATCGTCTTCGGCGGCCTCAATCTCTGGCAGGTGGCGTTCGTCGCAGTCACGGCGCCCGTCATCGGGTACGGACTGGTCGGCGCGGTCTCGATCGCCGGGACGCGCGGCGGGGCACCCGGCCTGGCGCTCTCCCGGGCCGTCTTCGGACAACGCGGCAACCTGCTGCCCGGTGCGCTGATCTGGGTCGCCCGCTGGGGCTGGGAGACGGTGAACGCGGTCACCGGCGCCTACGGCCTGCTGGCCGTGTGCGGTCTGCTCTTCTCCGTGAGGGCCGGCACCGCGCCGATCATGGCGGCGCTCGTGGCCTTTGTCGCGAGCAGCTTCCTGGTGTCCGGACTCGGCGTGGGCGCGCTGCGGCTGTGCTGCACCTGGTCGGCCTACCTCTTCGGCGGATTCAGCGCCCTCGTACTGATCCATCTGGGTATCGGAACGCAGTGGCGGGCCCTCCTGGACCGCCCCGCGGGTCCGACGGCACTGATGGTCGCCGGCGTCGGCACGCTGGCGGCCGGGGGCATCAGCTGGGCGCCGACCGGTCCGGACTTCACGCGATATCTGCCGCGGACCGCGTCCGGCCGGTCGGTGGTCGGGGCGACGGTGGGCGGTGCGGCGCTCGTCGTTCTGCCGTTGGTGGTCATGGGTGCGGTGATGGCGGTCGCCACCCCGGACCTGGCGGTCAGCAATGATCCGGTCACCTTCATCGGCGCCTCGCTGCCGGCCTGGATCTCGGTGCCGTATCTGCTGACCGCCGTGGTCGGAATGGTGCTGATCAATGCAATGTCGATGTATTCGGCCGGTTTTGCCGCACAGACACTGGGATTCACTCTCCCTCGCATCTGGGCGGTCGGCGTGAATGCCGCGATCAGCCTCCTTCTGGGCAGTCTGCTGATGATGGCGGCGACGAGTTTCCTGGATTCGTTCATCTCCTTTCTGACCTTGCTCGCCGTGACGTTCTCGGCGTGGATCGGCGTATTCGGAGTGGATCAGCTGCGGGGACGTACGTACGACGCGGCGGCGCTGCTGGACACCGGTCCCGCAGGCGCCTACTGGTACACGGGCGGCTTCGCCGTGCCCGCCGTCGCGGCGTGGGGTGCGGGGCTGACGGTGGGGCTGCTGTTCACGGGCGTGAGGTGGTTCTCCGGCCCGCTCGCCGCCACCTGGATCGGCCGCAACGGTCTGGGCTGGGCGGCCACGATCGCCGTCTCCGGGGGACTGTACGCACTGCTGCCGCGGCCCGCCGGGCACGAGGACGACACACCCCTACACTTCTGACGCTGCGTCAGCTACTGTCCCGCCTCGCCAAGCCCACCCGGCGAAGGGGACACGCGTCATGGCCTTCACAGTGGTCCGGTTCAATCTCGTCGATCCCGATGCCACCCCCGCGTCCCTGTCGGACCGCTACCGTGCGGCGCTCGAGATGGCCGCGTACGCAGACGCGCACGGCGTGGACACCGTACAGACGGAGGAGCACCACGGCACCGCCAATTCCTGGCTGCCCTCCCCCTTCGTCTTCGCCGGGTCGGTCTTCGGCGCCACCCGCCGTATCGCGGTCACGGTCTCGGCGATCATCGGACCGTTGCACGATCCGCTGCGGCTGGCCGAGGACATCGCGGTCCTCGACCTGCTGAGCGCGGGCCGGCTGGTCACGGTCGCGGGCATCGGCTACCGGCCCGAGGAGTACGAACGGGCGGGCGTCGAATGGGGCAGGCGCGGCCGGCTCCAGGACGAGCTGCTGGAGACCCTGTTGCAGGCGTGGACCGGTGAGCCGTTCCCGTACCGCGGCCGTACCGTCAGGGTCACCCCGCGTCCGTACACCCGGCCGCATCCACTGCTGCTGGTCGGTGGCAGCTCGCGGGCCGCGGCGCGACGGGCGGCGCGGCTGGGGCTGCCGTTCTTCCCGAGCGCGCATCTGCCGGAACTCGAGGCGTACTACCACGAGCGGCGCGCGGAGCACGGGACGGAGGGCTTCTGCATGATGCCGCCGGCGAGGACACCGTTGCTGCATGTGTCGGAGGATCCGGAGCGGACGTGGGACCGGTACGGCGAGCACTTCCTGCACGAGGCGCGGACCTACGCCTCCTGGCAGTCGAAGGACATCCGGTCGGCCGTGCGCTCGGCGGCCACGACGGTGACGGAGCTGCGGGACGAAGGGGTCTACCGGATCGTCACCCCGGATCGGCTGGCCGCGCTGGACGCCGACAGCCTGGTGCTGCATCCGCTGTGCGGCGGGATGCCGGTCGAGGAGGGGTGGCGCAGCCTGCGACTGTTCTGCGAGGCGATCGCCGGCTGACGTACGCAGGGACGACCACGCGTCCCCGGTCCGCGGGCGCGGGCCGGGGACGCGTGGTCGAGGAGAGGGGCAGCGGGGATTAGCCCATCTCCTCCAACGCCTTGCCCTTGGTCTCCTTCACGAACTTGAGCACGAAGGGGATCGAGAGCACGGCGAAGCATGCGTAGATGATGTAGGTGCCCGACAGGTTCCAGTCGGCCAGGCTCGGGAAGCTCGCGGTGATCGCCCAGTTGGCGATCCACTGAGCGGAGGCGGCGACACCGAGCGCGGCGGCGCGGATCTTGTTCGGGAACATCTCGCCGAGGAAGACCCAGACCACCACACCCCACGACAGGGCGAAGAAGAGCACGAAGACGTGGGCCGCGACGAGGGCGACGACACCCTGAGTGGTGGGGAGTTTGCCGTTGATCAGATCGGCGGAGAAGGCCCAGGCCTCGCAGGCCAGCGCGATCGCCATACCGGTGGAGCCGGCGAGCGCGAGCGGCTTGCGGCCCACTCGGTCGACCAGGACCATCGCGATCACCGTACCGATGATGTTGACGATCGATGTGGTGAACGACCAGAAGAACGAGGCGGTCGGGTCGATACCGACCGACTGCCACAGCGTCGCCGAGTAGTAGAACGCCACGTTGATGCCGACGAGTTGCTGGAACACCGAGAGACCGATACCGACCCAGACGATCGGCAGGAAGCCGAAGCGACTGCCGAGCAGGTCCTTGAAGGTGGACTTGTGCTCGCGGTGCATGGCTGTCTGGATCTCGGCCACGCGGGCGTCGAGGTCGACTTCCTTGCCCTCGACCTCGGCGAGGATCTCCTTGGCCCGCTCGCTCTTGCCGACGGAGATCAGGTAGCGCGGCGACTCGGGGATCGCGAACGACAGCAGGCCGTAGAGAAGCGCCGGGACGACCATGACGCCGAGCATCCACTGCCAGGCCTCGAGGCCGCCGATCGTTCCGCGCTGCTTGCCGTCGGCGAGCTGGAGGATGCCGAAGTTCACCAGTTGCGAGATGGCGATGCCGATGACGATCGCGGCCTGCTGGAAGGAGCCGAGCCGGCCGCGGTAGGCGGCGGGCGAGACCTCGGCGATATAGGCCGGGCCGATGACCGAGGCCATGCCGATGGCGAAGCCTCCGATGATCCGCCAGAAGGCCAGGTCCCAGAGGGCGAACGGGAGCGCGGAGCCGACCGCGCTGATCGCGAAGAGCACCGAGGCGATCCGCATGCAGCGGATGCGGCCGATCCGGTCGGCGATACGGCCCGCCGTGGCGGCGCCGATGGCGCAGCCGATCAGGGCGATGGCGATCACCTCGGCCAGCGTTCCGGAGCCGATGCCGTAGCGGTCCCGGATCGCCTCGACGGCGCCGTTGATCACAGCGCTGTCGTAGCCGAAGAGGAAGCCGCCCATCGCAGCGGCTGCCGTGATGAAGATGACGTGGCCGAGGTGCTCCGGATGGGCCGCGCGGGCTCCGGATCCCGGTGTCGGCGATGTGCTGGTCACATGAACTCCTGGTGCCTGGCCGCGTCGTCAGGCGTGGGGGGAACTCTTCCAAGTGGCGCATACCTTCACAGGCGCCACCACTTGAACTTAAAAACGACGACTCAGAGATTATGCCTTCAAGTTTCGAAGTCAACTTTCACGTGGGGGCTGGCAGTGGCAGACATCTGCCCAGGACCACCCAAAAGTGTGTTGAATACTTGAAGATTTGGTAAAGCCTCAGCGGAGCCGCTGGCTGATGACCTTGGAGACCCCGTCACCCTGCATCGAGACGCCGTACAGCGCGTCCGCGACCTCCATCGTCCGCTTCTGATGAGTGATCACGATGAGCTGCGAGCTCTCCTGGAGCTCCTCCATGATCCGGATCAGCCGCTGAAGATTGGTGTCGTCGAGCGCCGCCTCGACCTCGTCCATCACATAGAACGGACTCGGCCGGGCCTTGAAGATCGAGACCAGCAACGCAACAGCTGTCAGGGACCTCTCGCCACCCGAAAGCAAGGAGAGCCGCTTGACCTTCTTGCCCGGCGGGCGCGCCTCGACATCGACGCCGGTCGCCAGCATGTTGTCGGGGTCGGTCAGGATGAGCCGCCCCTCGCCGCCCGGGAAGAGCCGTGAGAAGACGCCCTCGAACTCACGGGCCGTGTCCCGGTACGCCTCCGTGAACACCTGCTCGACCCGCTCGTCGACCTCCTTGATGACCTGCATCAGATCGGCCCGGGTCTTCTTCAGGTCTTCGAGCTGCTCGGAGAGGAACTTGTGCCGCTCCTCCAGCGCCGAGAACTCCTCAAGGGCGAGCGGATTCACCTTCCCGAGTTGCTGATACGCCCGTTCGGCGGACTTCAGCCGCTTCTCCTGCTCCGCCCTGACGAACGGCTTCGGCTGGTTGCGCGGGTGCTCCGGGTCCTCCGGCAGCTCCTCACCCTCCGCGGCGGGCGACGGCGGCACCAGCTGGTCGGGACCGTACTCGGCGGCCAGCCCGGCCGGCTCCACACCCAGCTCCTCAAGGGCCTTCGCCTCCAGCTGCTCTATCCGCAGCCGCTTCTCCGCGCCGAGCACCTCACCGCGGTGGACGGAGTCGGTCAGCTTGTCCAGCTCGCCCTTGAGCTCGCGTCCGTGGCCACGCTCGACGATCAGTTCCTGCTCGCGCTCCGCCTTCGCCGCCTCGGCGGCGACCCGCTCCTGCCCGGCCCGCTCGACGGACACCTCGACGTGGGCGAGGAGCTGACGGGCACCGGAGGCGACGGCCGAGGCCACCGCGGCCTCGTGGCGCAGCCGGGCACGGCGCTGCTCGGCACGGGCACGGGCCTCGCGTTCGGCGCGGGCACCGCGGTCGAGGGAGTCCGCACGCCCGGCGAGCCCCTTGACCCGTTCCTCGTGGGTACGGACCTGGAGCCGGGCCTCCATCTCCGTCTGGCGGGCATTGGCACCGTCCGCGGCGAGCCGGTCGCGCACGGAGTTGTCGGGCTCCTCCTCGACCGGCATCTCCTCCGCGACGAGCAGCCGTTCGGTCAGCTCCTCGGCCTCCTCGGTCGCCCGCTCCAGGGCCTCCTGGGCGCGGGCCGCGGAGGCGGCCGACCGCTCGGCCTCGCCCGCGGCGCCGCGGGCCTGCCCCGCGAGCCGGCCGAGCTGCTGGGCCACCCCCGACTTCTCCCGTTCGGCGGCCCGGCGCCGCTCCCCCAGCTCCTCGACGAGCACGGCGCAGGCACTGCGCCGCTCCCCCGCGAGCCGCTGGGCCTCGGCCAGCTCGATGCACCGGACTGCGAGGTCCGCCAGTTCGGCAGCGGCCTCGTCGACGGAGGCCTGCACTTCGAGCAGGCTGGGCGCCCCGGCGGAACCGCCGTGCGCGAAGTGCGCCCCGAGGACGTCTCCTTCACCGGTCACGGCGGTCAGCTCGGGATGCGCGGCAACAAGATCCTCGGCGTCCTCCAGGGTGGGAACGACGACCATGCCACGCACGAGCCGGCGCACGGCAGCCATCAGCTCAGCGGGCCCCCGGACGAGATCGGCGACTGCGGGCGGGGCATCCGGGGCCGCGGCGCGGAGCACGTGACCGGCTGCCTCGGGGTAACCGGCGGGGCCGTGGGACGGGACACCGGGGGCGGGAGCCGGACCCGGCGCGGGTACGTGGCCGGTGTGGTGGCCGGGCGCATGCGCCGCGCCGGTGCGGTCCGCCCGGTCCTGCCCCGCAGCCGGCCCCGGTACGTGCCGCACACCGAACTCGGCGGTCCGGCCCGGGACGTCCCCGGCCCCGGCGGGCGCCGAGCCCTGCCCGGGCAGGTCCGCCGTCGCGGCCCCGCCCTCGACGGGCGCCTGCCCCGTATCGGCCTCGGGCGCACCCGCACCCCCCAACAACAACGCCGCCCGCCCCGCGTCCTGCTTGCGCAGCAGCCGGATGGCGTTCGCTGCCGTAGCCGGGTCCGTCACCGCGACCGCGTCCGCCGCCGCGCCCAGTGCCGCCGCGACCGCCACCTCGTGGCCCGGGGCCACCGTCAGCAGTTCCGCGGCCGGGCCGAGCAGGCCCGACAGGCTGTCGCGCGAGGCGAGCAGCGCACCCGTGCCGTCCTTGCGGCGCAGGCCCAGGGCCAGGGCGTCGTGCCGGGCCGAGACCGCCGCCCGCTTCCGTTCCGCGCCGGTGGCGGCCTCCCGGGCGGCGGAGAGGGCCGACTCCGCCTCGACGAGCTCCCGCTTGGCGGCGTCGTGGCGCTCGCCCAGCTCCGCGTCACCGGCGTCCAGCCCCTCCACCTCGGCCTTGAGCTGCTCGTACTCCTCCTGCGCCCTGACCGCCCGCTCCTGCGCCTCGTCACGCGAGGCGGCCAGCCGGTCGATCTCCGCCTGAGCCGAACCGGCCCGGCTGCGCGCCGCGTTGACCTGCCCGGTCAGCCGCGCGAGCCCTTCGCGCCGGTCGGCGATGGCCCGGGCCGCGTCCTTGAGTCTGCGCTCCTCGGCCGCCAATTCCCGTTCCAGCTCGGCCCGGTGGGCAGCGGTGTCCTCCAGCGCGTGTTCCGCCGCCTCCAGCGCGGCCCCGAGTTCCGCCTCCTGCTCCCGGATCCGGGCGGCCTCGCGCTCCATGCTTTCCGGGTCCCTGAATCCCGTACTGCGCCGCTCCTCCTCGGGCGCGGCGGTGGCGCTCTTCACCCGGGCATCGGCCAACGAGACCGTGCCGCGTACCCGCTCGGCGAGCTGCGACAGCTCGTACCAGCTCTGCTGGGCCCGCTGCAGGCGCGGCGCCAGCCGTCGCACCTCGTCCTCCAGCTCCGCCTCACGCGTCAGGGCCGCCTTCAGCTCCGCCTCCGCCGCCTCCCGACGCTGCTTCAGCGCCGCTTCGTCGGCGATCTCGCCGCGCAGCGCGTCGTGCAGCCGCACCAGGTCGTCGGCGAGCAGGCGCAGCCTCGCGTCGCGCAGATCGGCCTGGATGACGGCGGCCCGCCGGGCGACGGCCGCCTGCCGGCCCAAGGGCTTCAACTGCCGCCGCAGTTCGTCCGTGAGGTCCTGGACCCGGGCCAGATTGGCGCCCATCGCGTCCAGCTTCCGCAGCGCCTTCTCTTTCCGCTTGCGGTGCTTGAGCACACCGGCGGCTTCCTCGATGAATGCGCGGCGCCCCGTCGGATCGGCATGGAGTACGGAGTCCAGCTGGCCCTGTCCGACGATGACGTGCATCTCCCGGCCGATACCGGAGTCGGAGAGAAGTTCCTGGATGTCGAGGAGCCGGCAGGTGTCGCCATTGATCTGGTATTCGCTGCCGCCGTTGCGGAACATGATCCGCGTGATCGTCACTTCGGCGTACTCGATGGGCAGCGCACCGTCGGAATTGTCAATGGTCAGCGACACCTCGGCGCGTCCGAGCGGCGGCCGCCCGGTGGTGCCGGCGAAGATCACGTCTTCCATCTTGCCGCCGCGCAGGGATTTGGCTCCCTGCTCACCCATGACCCAGGAGAGCGCATCCACCACATTGGATTTGCCCGAACCGTTGGGACCGACGACGCAGGTGATCCCCGGTTCGAACCGCAGGGTCGTGGCGGAGGCGAACGACTTGAAACCACGCAGGGTCAGGGCCTTGAGATGCACGCCGCCGGACTCTACCTTTCGCTCTCGGTTTCGCTGATGAAGGTGCAGGGCACATCAGACGGTAAGGGAAGGGGGGTACGTCCGGGGCGGGTCTGTCGCGGTCGGGGGAAAAGAAAGAAGGGACGCCGAAGCGCCCCTTGCAAATCTTGTGCAGTGCTGCGTGACGGATCAAAGAACGCGGCGGATCAAGAAGGCGACAGATCACAGTGATGATCTTCAATGATCCGGTGACGATCCGGTGATGAACTCAGACGGCTGACGCGAGCAGCCCGACCGGCCCCTGTGGGCCCTCGGTCAGGTCAGCGCCGGCTCCGCCTGGGGTACGTCGATGTCGATGCTGTCGAGCAGCGACTCTTGGTGCTGGGCGGCGGCGTTGAGCGCGTCGTTCTCGTCCTGGATCCGTACGAGCTCGGATTCCAGGTCCTGGACGCGCTGCTGGAGCCGTCGCATCTCGGCGAGGAGTCGCGGGTCGGAACCGCCGACGTAACCGAGAAGCGCCTTTGCCATGATGGATGGTCCTCCACACTGAGTGACCGACCGATGCGGTGTGGGTCGTGAGGGAATCGCACCCGCGGTGCTCGGCAGTGCTCTGTCATCACTGCGGTTCTGCTGCCAAAGAGCTCTGCCAAACAGCTGAGGTGCGCGGGGATTTCAGCGTCTCACCAAAAAGTTTGACGGTCAACACGATCACACCCCGTAGACGCGGGTACCCCGGGGGCGCGCGGCTTGACGATCACGCGGCGCGACTCTCCTGCGGGGCCCTGAGGGGCGTGGAGATCATCCTTACTGCCGCAGCCTGGCACGACAACCGAATCTTGGCAACCATCCGGTCCTTCCGCAGGTCATTTCATGTGTACGCAGATGAGCGGCCCGCATCGTCACCGCTCGCCGCCCGTCGAACACGGTCCGAACACGACCCCGAATTGGGACCTTATTCAGAACGGGATCAGCGGATCGCAAACCCCTCGTAACCGCCGCGCGGGGTGTCCCAGATCTCAGTGACTCCATCCACGCGTCCGGGTGTGTCGTCCGAGCGCAGCCACTCCAGCAGCCGGTGGCAATTCTCACGTTGCCCCTCGGCGACAATCTGTACTCGACCGTCGTCAAGATTGAGGGCGAATCCGGTGAGGCCACCGATCTCCAAAGCATTTGCCCTGGTGAACCAGCGAAACCCTACTTGCTGTACTCGGCCGCGTACCCAGGCGGTGAGTCGTACATCTTCGTTCATGGCCGAACGCTATCCGGGCAATTGCTCAACGGTCACTTCGCCCCGTTGAGCCATGGCGTACAGTCCCGTCGAAACCAGAGCCTCACTCGATCGGGTGAGGCGTATGGACGCCGATCCTGGCGTCCAGACCGTCAGAAGGGGACAGCAGATGGGACGCCATCGACGCTCCGCCGCAGGTCCCGTGGCAGGTTCGGCCGCTGACACGTCCGCGGCCGCGAAGGCCCGCGCGCGCCGCGGCACGCGCCGCAGGAAGCGGTCGGGCATGCCCGTGCGTACGGGACTGATCGGCGTCTCCGCCGCGATGGCCGTCGGAGCCGTGGCCGTGGCTTCGGGTCTGCTGCCCGGCGGCGGCACGTACCACGTGACCGGTGGCGGAGCCACCGACCAGATCCGCCCCCAGGGAGCACCTGACCTGCTGACGCAGGGCGGCTCCACCACCGCTCCGGCCGACCGCGGTATCGCGTCGGCCGAGGCCGGCCGCAGCACCGAGCGTTCCGCGGGGCCCCGGAAGTCAGAGCGGTCGGGCTCCCCCAGCACCTCCGCCACGCCGTCCGTCTCCCCGTCGAAGACGGCCGAGCGGACGGAGAAGGCGAAGGCGCCCGCGGCGGCCGGGACGACCGGTTCCGCGCCCTCCGCCACAACCTCGGCGGCGCCGACGACATCGGCGGCAGCTCCGGCGCTCAGGGCCACGACCCCGGCCGGCGACACCTCCGCCCAGGCTGCCGTGCTCGCGCTGGTCAACCAGGAGCGTGCGAAGGTCGGCTGCAGCCCGGTCACAGCCAGTGCGCCGCTCACCTCGCTCGCCCAGAAATTCAGTGACGACATGGCGGCCCGCGGCTTCTTCGACCACACCGACCCCGACGGCCGGACCCCCTGGGACCGCGCGTCGAAGGCCGGTGTGAAGGGGCTCGGCGGCGAGAACATCGCCCGCGGCCAGGCGGACGCACAGGCGGTGATGGACTCCTGGATGAACAGCAAGGGCCACCGCGCAAACATTCTCAACTGCGACTACAAGACCCTGGGCGTGGGAGTGCACTTCGGCTCCGGCGGCCCCTGGTGGACCCAGGACTTCGGCTTCTGAGATTTCCGCAGGTCGGCGACCTGACAGCTTTCTCGGGCCGTCTCGGGGCCGTTATCGGCAACCGAGGCGGCCCGAACTGTGTCCACCGCGGCCCGCGCACGGTCTCGCTCGACGGCCGCCGAGGTCGGGCGGCGCCGAGCGGCCCCCGTACGGCTCCGCGCCGTAGAATTGTCAGGGAGCTTGAGCCCTGCCGGACGTCCGATTCAGGCGAGCCCTGCGAGATCGATCCCGTCGAGGGCGGCGGGATCCGAGTTTCCCGCGGCTCCGGCCAACGCGGGCTCTCTCCGATGAGTGGAAGCCTCTGCCTCGCTTTGTGAGCGTGGAATCCCCTCAGGGAGGACGTGGGCCAGATGAGCCATCTTGTGAGCCCGGTGTCCATCAGTGACATCACAGTGGCCGCTACGGCTGTGCGCTGGATTTTCCCCGTCGGTATAGCAGTGGTCGTAGTCGCTGTTCTGCTTGGCCTCGTCTGGTGGGACGCGCGCCGTCGGTCTCGGGCACGGCAGCAGGGACCACGGGCCGAGCGTTCCTCCCGAAGCGGCGAAAACTTGAGGAATGCCGATGATTTCGGGGAAGGTCTCAGCCCCTATCAGATCAACCGGCCCTCTTCGCCAAGGAGCGTACGCAAGGAGGACAACGGTGGGGCTCTTGGCAGGAGAGGACCCCGCGGCTGACGGGGCGGCGACATCGGCGGCACGTGCCGAGATCATCGCGCGGTCGAAGTCGGAATGTCGCAGGCCGGCCCCGAACCGACCGCATGAGCCCCCTCCTGCCTGCTTACGCCCGCACAGCGCGCTCCAAAAGAGAGCACTGTGCGGGCGTAAGCTGTTTTTCATGGACGAGACCACCCCGCGGGACGGCGCCGACAGCCTGGCCTTCGACGTGTTCTCCCGGCAGTGCCCCTCGCGCGGCACGCTGGAGCACGTCACCGGGCGCTGGGGCAGCCTGACGCTGACCGCGCTCTACGAGACGGGCGCCCGTTTCAACGAGCTGCGCCGCAGGGTCGACGGGGTGAGCGAGAAGATGCTCTCCCAGACCCTTCACGCGCTGGAGCGGGACGGCCTCGTCCTCCGGGAGGCGCAACCCACCAATCCGCCGCGCGTCGACTACGAGCTGACCCCGCTGGGACGCGAGGTCGCCGGCCGGCTGCTCGGGCTGATCCAGCTCGTCGAGGGCCGGATGTCCGAGGTCCTCGACGCCCGCAGCCGTTACGACGAGGCGCGCGGGGTCACGCTCTAGGGGTGTTGGTGCGCGGCGGCCGCTGACAGCTCGGGCAGTAGTAGCTGGACCGGTTCATCCACGGGCGACGACGCATCGCCGTGCCGCACCGGTGGCAGGGCTCTCCCTCTCGCCCGTACGCGTCGAGCGACCGGTCGAAGTAGCCCGACTCGCCGTTCACATTGACGTAGAGGCTGTCGAAGCTGGTGCCGCCCTGAGCGAGCGCCGCGTTCATCACGTCGCGGACATGGCCGAGCAGTTCGGCCGACTTGGGCCGGGTCAGGGTCGCGGTGGGCCGGTCGTAGTGCAGCCTGGTGCGCCAGAGCGCCTCGTCCGCGTAGATGTTGCCGACGCCGCTGATCAGCGACTGGTCGAGCAGGGCGCGCTTGACCGTCGTACGGCGCAGACGCAGAGCTCTGTGGAACGCAGCGTCGTCGAAGGCGGGGTCCAGGGGGTCGCGGGCGATGTGCGCGATGGTGTCGGGCAGCCCGTCCGGGGTGTTCTCGTGGACGGAGAGCCCGCCGAAGGTTCGCTGGTCGACGAAGCGCAGCTCGGTGCCGAGGGCGTCGTCGAAGCGGATCCGTATCCGGAGATGCTTCTCGTCGGGGGTGTCCTGGGGCTGTACGAGCAGCTGACCGCTCATGCCGAGGTGGCCGAGGAGCGAGGAGGCGTCGTCGTCCAGCGGAACCCACAGGTACTTGCCGCGGCGCATGGCCGTACCGAAGCGGCTGCCGCTGAGCCGGGCCACGAAGTCCGTGGAACCCGCGAGATGGCGGCGGACCGCGCGCGGGTGCAGGACCTCGACCTCACCGACCGTGCGGCCGGTGACCCAGCGATCGAGACCGCGCCGTACGACTTCGACCTCAGGCAGCTCGGGCACGGAGTGACTCCTCAAGAGACTGAACATTCTAGGGGGTGCACGACCCTGGTCCACCGGACACAGCGGGACGTGACTGTGCGGTCACGCCCGGGTCCGGACAGGAAGAACCCCCCGGTGCGCGAGGCACCGAGGGGTTCCCGGGTCAGGCCGGAGTGACGTCCGTGGACGACACCGGGTCGGCAGGGGTGTCGGCGGCCCCTCCGTCGGCTGCGGCCTTCGCCGCCGCCTCCCGCTGCTCCGCAGCGGCGCTGATCTCGCGCCAGGCGGACTCCGCCGCCTGCTGCTCCGCTTCCTTCTTGCTACGGCCGGTGCCGGTGCCGTACGAGACACCACCGACGCGAGCAGCAGCAGTAAAGGTCTTCTCGTGGTCCGGGCCGGTCTCCGTGACGAGGTACTCGGGGACTCCGAGGCTCTCGCTCGCGGTGAGCTCCTGGAGGCTGGTCTTCCAGTCCAGGCCGGCGCCGAGATTGGAGGACCTGTCGATCAGCGGGTCGAAGAGCCGGTGGACCAGCTCCGAGGCCGCACTGAGTCCCTGGTCGAGATAGACCGCGCCGATCACCGCTTCCAGCGTGTCGGCGAGGATGGATGCCTTGTCCCTGCCACCCGTGCCCTCTTCGCCCCGGCCGAGCCGGATGAAGGAGCCGAGGTCGAGGCCGCGACCCACCTCCGCAAGTGCGCGCGAGTTGACCACCGCGGCCCGCAGCTTGGCCAGCTGGCCTTCGGGCAGGTCGGGGTGGGTGCGGTACAGCGTGTCCGTGACCACCAGGCCGAGTACCGAATCCCCGAGGAATTCGAGCCGCTCATTGGTGGGCAGGCCGCCGTTCTCGTATGCGTACGAACGGTGGGTCAGCGCACGCACCAGAAGGGCGGACTCAAGGTGATACCCGAGCCGCCCTTCCAGAAGCGTGTGGGACGAGGCTGTGTTGACGTTGTCTGCCTGCTTCTTGGCGTGGGACAACTCAGACATCGGGCCTCTCACCAGCCGCTCAGACTTCGAGGACCTGGCGCTTGTTGTACGTGCCGCAGCTGGGGCACGCGATGTGCTGCAGCTTCGGCTCCTGGCAACGCTCGCACGAAACCAGGGTGGGGACCGCAGCCTTCCACTGCGACCGGCGGTGGCGCGTGTTGCTGCGCGACATCTTCCGCTTCGGAACAGCCACGGCTACTTCTCCTGCTTCTCGTCGACGCCCGCTTCGGCGCCGCCCATGTTGTCCTTCTCGCCGTCCTGAACGGTCTCGGCGAGTCCTTGCAATGCCGCCCAACGGATGTCGACGGCATCGTGGTGATGACCGGGGTTCTCGTCCAGCCTGATCCCGCATTCGGAACACAGACCGGCACAGGTCTCCCGGCACACCGGCTGCATCGGCAGTGCGAGCACCACCGCATCACGCAGCACTGGTTCGAGGTCGAACAAGCCGTCCTCGACGAAGAGCCTGTCCTCGTCGTCCTCGGCGTCGTCGGCCGGTTCCGCTTTGACGCGGCCCCGGTCATCGGCGTCAGGGTACGAGAACATCTCCTGGAAGTCCGCCACAACCTCTTGGCGCAGCGGCTCCAGACACCTTACGCACTCCCCCTCGGCCGACGCACGGGCGGTGCCTGTGACAAGCACCCCTTCCATGACCGATTCGAGGCGGAGGTCCAGCTCCACGGGTGCGCCTTCCGGCACACCGATGACCCCGTCGATACCGAGGTCCTGGGGCGCGTCCACCGAGCGGGTCAGCCGCAGGAGGGCACCGGGACGCCGACCCAGCTCGTGCGTATCGAACACGAGAGGGTTTCGGTGGTCGAGGTGGCCGTTCAGGGCTTTTCCTGCTTTCGAAATCGTATGCATGGCGCACAGCGCACCGTGGGGAGGGGCCGACCGGATCGGAGTCGAAGCGGGCAGCCGGGATCGCAGACGTACGCGCGACCGAAGAACCAGGATACTTGACGCGTTACCCTGCTCCCAACCGGGTCCGATTCCGGTCCCGAACCGGCCGGAACCGGTCGCGTTCGGTCTGTGTCCGGGGCGCCCCGGTCAGCGCTCCTGCTCGTACCGGCGGAGCTGATCGATGTCGATCATGCTGGTGTCGAAGAGGCTGGTCTCGTCGAGGGCGCTCTCACCCTGCGGCTGAAGGGGCTGGTGCGTCGGCATCGGCTGCTGCCAGCCGTCGTACCCCTGCGGCTGCGCCCGGCCCTCGTCGTAGCCCTGCTGCTGATAGGTGGCGTACGGGTCCGGCTGCTGCTGGTACCCGTACATGTCCTGCTGCGGCTGCTCCTGGTACGCGTACGTCTCCGCATAGCCCGGCTGCGCCTGTGCCGGGAAGTGCGGCTGGGACACCGGCTGCGGCTCCGGGGTGGCGAGCTCGGCGAGACCGGCCCAGTGGTCCTCGTCGCTGGTGTGGCCCTGGCTGCCCGAGGCGTCCTGGGCGGCCATGTGCGCGCCGAGTTCGTCGGTGGCGACCCGGCCGTGCAGCTTCTGCCGGCCGTGGCCGACCGCTTCCAGGGTCTTGGCGAGCACGGCCTCGAACGCGCCGAGCTTGGCGTCCACATACTCGTCGGCGCGGCGCCGGAGCGTCTCCGGGTCGGCGCTGCGCTCGGGGGCCTCGGCGAAGTCGGGGTCGTCGTACCCCTGCTCGTCGAAGCCCTGGACACGGCCGAGGAGCTTCTCGCGGCCGCGGTCGACGGAGCCGATGGTCTTGGTGAGGACGACCTCGAAGTTGGCGAGCTTGCTGTCGACGTACTCGTCGGCTTCGGCGCGTACCTCGTCGGCCTCCCGGCGGGCCTCGCCGAGGATGCGATCGGCCTCGGTCCGGGACTGCCGGGCGATCTCGGTGTCGGAGATCAGTGAGCCGCGCTGGGCGTGGGCGGCCTCGATGATCCGCTCGGCCTCCTGCCGGGCCTGCTCGACCATCTGCTCCCGGCCGCCGATGAGCTCCTGGGCGTGGGCGAGTGAGCCGGGGAGGGCTTCACGCACCTCTTCGAGCATGGCGAGCAGATCGGCGCGGTTGACCACGCACGACGCCGACATGGGCATGGACCGGGCGTTCCCGACCGCTTCGACGATCTCGTCGAGCTTCTTCTGCACGTCCACCGTGTGCTCGCCACTCTCTACTGCTGATTGGAGACGGACGGGACGACTGTACGGCCAGTCGGCGCCCGTCCGACACCGGGTGACGGACTGTCAGTGCATCACTGCCGAGCGAGACGTTCGACAAGTGCCTCGTGGACCAGCGGCGGCAGCAGGTGCGAGACGTCGCCACCCCAGGTCGCGACCTCCTTGACCAGGGAGGACGACAGGAAGCTGTACGTGGGATTGGTCGGCACGAAGAGCGTCTCGACGCCGGAGAGGCCGTTGTTCATCTGGGCCATCTGCAGCTCGTAGTCGAAGTCGCTGACGGCCCGCAGGCCCTTCACGATCGCCGGGATGTCGCGCTGCTTGCAGAAGTCGACCAGGAGGCCGTGGAAGGACTCGACCTCGACGTTGCCGAAGTCCGCGGTGACCTGACGGATCAGCTCCATCCGCTCGTCGATCGTGAACAGGCCCTTCTTGGACTGGTTGATCATCACCGCGACATGTACGACGTCGTACAGCTTCGAGGCACGGCCAATGATGTCGAGGTGTCCATTGGTGATGGGGTCGAACGACCCCGGACAGACGGCGCGGCGCAACTTGAGTCCCTCGCTCTCCGGTGCGGTCATCGTGCGTCTTCGCACGTAGAGGCGGCGCGACCGTACCAAAGCGTTCCCTCGCCGTAGCGACGGGCCCGCAGTGGCTCGAATCCCTTGGGCCAGTTGAATTCTCCGCCCCTGGTGCTCCGTTCCACGGTGACGAGGGCATCGTCCGTGAGCCAGCCCTGAGCACGGAGTGTGAGCAGTATCTCGCCAAGATCGCCATCGGTGACGGCGTACGGCGGATCGAGGAAGACCACGTCGTACGGGTCCGCGGGCGCCGGTCCTGTCACGATCTGTTCGGCTTTGCCGGTACGGACTTCGGCGCCGGGCAGACCGAGCGTACGGACGTTCTCCCGGACCGTGCGAACGGCCTTGGCGTCGGCCTCGACGAGCAGGGCGTGCACCGCGCCGCGGGAGAGCGCTTCGAGGCCGACGGCGCCGGAGCCCGCGTACAGATCCGCGACTCGGATGCCCTCCAGGGTGCCCAGGAGGGCTTCCCAGGTGGAGAACAGGCCCTCGCGTGCGCGGTCCGAGGTGGGGCGGGTGCCGGTGCCGGGCGGGACGGCCAGGCGGCGTCCGCCGGCCGAGCCGGCGATCACGCGGGTCATGGGTGTCTGATCCTCGGGTCGGGGGGTGGCCCGCCGGGGTGGGACGGGCGCCGTGCGTCCACGATATGGCGTCCGGCCCGCCGAGGCCCGGGGGCCCCGTGCGTGCCCCCCGTCCTCAGCCCTTGTCGAGGTACTCCTCGCGCTCCTTGTCGAGCAGGGCGGACAGCGCGGTGCGCAGCTCCGGCAGGCGGTCCAGGTCCGGGTCCGCGGCGACGATCGTCGCGGCCTCCTCGCGGGCCGCGGCGATGACCTCCTCGTCGTCGATGACGGAGAGCATCCTCAGGGAAGTGCGGACCCCGGACTGGGCCTGGCCGAGGACATCGCCCTCGCGACGCTGTTCGAGGTCGATCCGGGACAGTTCGAAGCCGTCGAGGGTGGCGGCGACGGCGGAGAGCCGGGCGCGGGCGGGGCTCGCCTCGTGCGCCTCGCTGACGAGCAGGCAGAGACCGGCGGCGGAGCCGCGGCCGACCCGGCCGCGGAGCTGGTGGAGCTGGGAGACGCCGAACCGGTCGGCGTCCATGATCACCATCGCGGTGGCATTGGGGACGTTGACCCCGACCTCGATGACGGTCGTCGCGACCAGGACGTCGACGTGGCCCGCGGCGAAGCGCCGCATCACGTCGTCCTTGTCGTCGGGGTTCATCCTGCCGTGCAGCACCTCGATGCGCAGACCGGCGAGGGCACCCTCGGCGAGCTGTTCGGCGATCTCCAGGACCGCGAGCGGCGGGCGCTTCTCCCCGTCCTCCTCGGCCGCCTTCTCCGCGGCCTTCTTCCTGTTCTTCTTCTCGGCCTCGTCGTCGGCGTCGTCACCGATCCGGGGACAGACGACGTATGCCTGATGCCCGTTCCCGACCTCCTCGCGGACCCGTTCCCAAGCGCGGCTGAGGAAGTGCGGCTTGTCCTTGGCGGGCACGACATGGCTGGCGATCGGCGATCGGCCCGCCGGCAGCTGGTCCAGGACGGACGTCTCCAGGTCGCCGAAGACCGTCATCGCGACCGTACGGGGAATGGGGGTGGCGGTCATCACGAGCAGGTGCGGCGGCTGCTTCCCCTTGGACCGCAGCGCGTCGCGCTGTTCCACTCCGAAGCGGTGCTGCTCGTCGACGACGACCAGCCCCAGGTCGTGGAACTGCACCTTGTCCTCGATCAGCGCGTGCGTGCCGATCACGATCCCCGCCTCGCCGGTGACCAGGTCGAGCAGCGCCTGACGGCGGGCCGCCGTCCCCATGGACCCGGTCAGGAGCACCACCTTCGTACCGAGGTCGGAGCCGCCCAGCATGCCGCCTTCGGCGAGCTCGCCCATCATTTCGGTGATGGAGCGGTGGTGCTGCTGGGCGAGCACCTCGGTGGGGGCGAGCATCGCGGCCTGTCCGCCCGCGTCGACGACGGCGAGCATGGCGCGCAGCGCGACCATGGTCTTCCCGGACCCCACTTCGCCCTGCAGCAGCCGGTGCATCGGGTGCTCGGTCGCCAGGTCGTCGAAGATCTCCTCGGAGACCTTCTCCTGGCCCTCGGTGAGGGTGAACGGCAGTTTGGCGTCGAAGGCGTCGAGCAGCCCTTCGCGCCTGGGTCTGCGTGCCACCGCCGGGAGCTGGGTGTCCGCGTACCGGCGGCGGGCGAGCGCGACCTGGAGGACGAAGGCCTCGTCCCACTTCAGCCGGTCCCTGGCGTCGGCGATGTCCGCCTTGGTCTGCGGGCGGTGAATCTTGAGCAGCGCCTCGGGCAGCGGGGTGAAGCCGCGCCCCTCGCGCAGCGGGAGCGGCAGCGGGTCGACCGCGTCCCGGGCGCTTGGCAGCACGGTGTCGACGGCCTTGGCGATCCGCCAGGAGTCGAGCTGCTTGCAGGCGGGATAGATGGGCAGCAGCCGCCCGGCGAAGGCGTCCACCGCCTCCGTGGCCTCGTCGGCGTCCGCCGTGTCGAGCAGCTGGTACGTGGGGTGCGCGAGCTGCATCTTCCGGTTGAAGACGGAAACCTTGCCCGCGAACATCGCCCGGCGGCCCGGCAGCAGCTCCTTGTGCGGCTTGTGCACGCCGTGGCCGAAGAAGACCAACTGCAGCCGGCCGCTGCCGTCGGTGAGGGTCACCTCCAGGCGCTTGCCCCTGCCGTTGTTGAACATCATGATCCGCGCGTCGGCGACCTGGGCGACGACGGTCACGTGCTCGTCCAGCGGGAGGTCGGCCAGCGCGGTGAGCTGGCCGCGCTCCTCGTACCGCCGCGGGTAGTGGTGCAGCAGATCACCGACGGTGTGCAGGTCGAGGTGCTCGGCCATCACCTTCGCGGTGGCACCGCCGAGCAGCTTCTTCAGGGGTTCATCGAACGCGGACACGCGATCCATTGCACACCACGCCACTGACAGAAGTCGCCCGCACCACCGGAATCCCCTGGTCGGAAACGCCTGCCCGGCTTCCTCGGCCGGTTCGGCATCGGGCTGCCGGCGTGCTCCGTCGTCGCGGCCGAGACGCGGGCCGTCAGCCGGTCGGCGCGTACGCCCGGGGCGCGTCCCCCCTACTCCACCCCGATCAGCAGCGGAGCGCACTGGCGGCCGCCCCGGTACACCACCGTGTCCACCGCCAGGTACCCCTCGCGCACATGCTCCTGCAGTGCCTCCGCCAGGCTGTCCGGCACGTCCTCGCCCAGGACCAGCGTCACGAGTTCACCGCCCGCCGACAGCATCCGGTCGAGGACGGCCCGGGCCGTGCCGGGCACGTCCTCGCCGATGACCGCCACATCGCCGTCGATCAGCCCCAGGATGTCGCCGGCCTGGCAGATGCCCGCCATGGTCCACGACTGCCGCTCGGCGACGGCCAGTTCGGCGTACCGGGTGGCGCCCGCCGCGGCGGTCATCGCCACCACGTCCTCGTCGAAGCTGCGGTCCGGTTCGTGGACGGCGAGCGCCGCGATGCCCTGGACGGCGGCGCGGGTCGGGATCAGCGCGACCCGGATGCCTTCCGTACGGGCCTGCTCCGCGGCCGCCGCGGCCGTGTGGCGCAGCTCCGCGTCGTTGGGCAGCAGGACCACCTCGTGGGCGTGGGCGCGACGGATCGCGTCGACCAGCTCACCGCTGGCGGGCGGCTCCCCGGGGCGGGCGAGCACCGTGGTCGCGCCGGCCTCCGTGCACAGCCCCGAGAGCCCGTCGCCCGGGACCACCACAACGACACCGCGCTGCGCGGGCTCGCTGAGATGGGGGTGGACCCGGTCGGCGCCGAAGTGGGTGATCCGGATCCGGTACGGCCTCCCGGCCTCGACTCCGGCCTCCACCGCCGCACCGGCGTCGTCGACATGGACGTGGACGTTCCACAGCCCGTCGCCGCCGACCACGACGAGTGAGTCGCCGAGCCCGTCGAGCCGGGCCCGCAGCCGGTCGACGGCGTCGTCCCGGGCCTCCAGGAGATAGATCACCTCGAAAGCGGGTCCGTCCGCCGGTCCGCCTGCCGCGCAGTCGTCGGCGGTGGCAACGGTCACGGGGGCGATGTCGGGCGTCACCCAGGTCCCGCGTGCGGGCGGCTCACCGGAGACCGCCTCGACAAGCGCCCCCAGGACGGTCACCAGGCCACGGCCTCCGGCGTCGACGACTCCCGCCCGCCCGAGGACGGCGAGCTGTCCGGGAGTCGCGTCCAGTGCCGTACGCGCCCCTTCGTACGCCGCCTGCGCGACCGCTTCCGGTCTCGGGTCGCCCGCCGTGCGCCCGGCGGCCTCGGCGGCCGCGGTGGCCACGGTCAGCACCGTGCCCTCGACGGGGTGCGCGACGGCCTGCCGGGCAGCCTCGGCAGCCCGGGTCAGGGCGCGGCGCAGATGGTCCGAGTCGTGCCCGTCGGCCAGCACCCCCGCCATGCCGCGCAACAGCTGCGCAAGGATCGTGCCGGAGTTGCCGCGGGCGCCGATCAGCGCCCCGTGTGCCATCGCCCGTACGACATCGGCGAGAGCGGGCACGGACGTACCGGTCTCGTGGGCGGCGAAGACCGCCTCGACGGCGGCCGCTGCCGATTCCACCGTCAGATAGAGGTTGGTGCCGGTGTCCCCGTCCGCGACGGGGTAGACGTTGATCGCGTCGATCGCCTCACGCTCCCGGCCCAACGCCTCCAGCGCCAGTGAGCACCAGGCACGCACCGCGACGGCGTCCATGTCGTCGGCGGTCTGCGGCACCTGGTGTTCCTCCTGGAGAGCGGCCGTGCGGGCTGACTGAACCGCAGACTAGTCCCGCCCGGTGCGTCCGGCGGGGACAGGGGCAGGGCAGACGGCGGGGAAACCCATGGTAGTTTCGTTCTACCGACGCGGCCGTTGTATGCTGCTTCGGTTGCCCGACGAGAGTCGGGCCTTTCCTCCGGTACCGCCACTTCAGTCAAATGATTCCGGCGCGCCGGAATTCACTGTAAGTGCACCTGAAGTCTTTGGAGTGACCCGTGGCTGCCAACTGCGACGTCTGCGGCAAGGGGCCGGGCTTCGGCAACAACATTTCGCACTCGCACCGCCGTACGTCCCGTCGCTGGAATCCCAACATCCAGCGCGTGCGTGCCGTGGTCGGTCGGACGCCGAAGCGGCTCAACGTCTGCACCTCGTGCATCAAGGCCGGCAAGGTCGCGCGCTGACGTTCCCGTCGTAGCGCAGCCTTCCGGTTGCCCAAAAAGCCGGTCCACCTCGGTGGACCGGCTTTTTGCTGTGCGCCCCCACTGCCCGTCTCCCCATCGCGTGGGGGCCGTTACAGTTGCCAGCCGTGCCGGACCGGGCCGATCCCGCTGCCCAGCGGGAAGCCCGCGGCGATCGCCCCGGTGACGTACGCCTTCGCGGCCCGTACGGCCGTCGGTACGTCGTCACCCCCGGCCAGCCCGCAGGCGATCGCGGAGGCGAGGGTGCAGCCCGTGCCGTGCGTGTGCCGGTTGTCGTGGCGGGGGGCGCGCAGCCAGTGCTCCTCGGTGCCGTCCGTGAGGAGGTCGACCGGTTCGCCCGGCAGGTGCCCGCCCTTGATGACGACCCAGCGCGGCCCGTATCCCAGGATCTCCGCCGCGGCCTGCCGCATTCCGGTCTCGTCCGTGACCGTCACGCCGGTGAGCTGCGCCACCTCGTCCAGGTTGGGGGTTGCCACCGTGGCGACCGGCAGCAGCTTCGTCCGCACGGAATCGAGGGCTTCGGCAGCGAGCAGTGGATCACCGTGTTTGGAGACCCCCACCGGGTCGACGACCACGGGGGCGTCCGTTCCCGCGAGCAGTGCGGCGACAGTCTCGACGAGGGCGGCCGACGCGAGCATGCCGGTCTTCACAGCCTGGACGCCGATGTCGTCGACGACGCTGCGGTACTGGGCGCGTACCGCCTCCACGGGCAGCTCCCATGCACCCTGGACGCCCAGCGAGTTCTGCGCGGTCACCGCGGTGATCACGCTCATGCCGTGCACGCCGAGCGACAACATCGTCTTGAGGTCGGCCTGGATGCCCGCGCCGCCGCCGGAATCGGATCCGGCGACGGTGAGCACACGGGGTGGAACGAGCGGTACCTGCGGTGCGGCAGAAGATATGGGCATACGCCTCAATCTAGTGCCCCTCCCGGCAGGCTTTGTCCCGTCGCGCCGCCCAGCACGCACGCTCGCCGCGTTGGACGACGCTCCCCATGGGTTGGACATTGCCGGTCACGGCACTAGTGGGCGTCCTCGATGCCGCCGAAGTGGTCCCAGCCACCCTTGCTGGTCCAAGGAGCCCCGTCGACCGTCACCTGGGGCAGCGCGGACGGGTTGAGGACCTCGCCGATCACCTTCCAGCGGGCGGGCAGCTTCACGTCCTGGGGGAAGGTCGCGACGATCGCGTGGTCCTCTCCACCGGTGAGCACCCACTGGAGCGGGTCCACGCCGACCGCCTGGCCGATGTCGGACATCTGCGAGGGGATGTCGATCAGCCCGGACCGCAGATCGATCCGGACCTTGCTGGCCTCGGCGATGTGGCCGAGGTCGGCGACGAGTCCGTCACTGACGTCGGTCATGGCGGTGGCGCCGAGTCCGGCGGCCGCGGGGCCCGCGTGGTACGGCGGTTCGGGGCGCCGGTGGGCCTCGACGAAGGCGCGCGGGGAACGGAAGCCGCGGGAGAGGACCGCGTACCCGGCGGCGGACCACCCGAGCCAGCCGGTGACGGCGACGACATCGCCGGGGCGGGCGCCGGCCCGGGTGACGGGTTCGTGGTTGCGCAGATCGCCGAGTGCGGTGATCGCGACGGTGATGGTCTCCCCGGCGACGACGTCACCGCCGACCACGGCCGCCCCCGCGACCTGGCACTCGTCACGGATGCCGTCCATCAACTCGCCCGCCCACGTGACCGGGAGTCCGCCCGGGACGACCAGGCCGAGCAGCAGCGCGGTGGGGACGGCGCCCATGGCCGCGATGTCGGCGAGGTTCTGTGCGGCCGCCTTGCGTCCGACGTCGTACGCCGTCGACCAGTCGCGGCGGAAGTGCCGTCCCTCCAACAGGATGTCCGTACTGGCCACGACCCTGCGGTCGGGAGCGGCCACGACCGCGGCGTCGTCGCCAGGTCCGAGCCGTACCGCCGGAGTGCTGGTGAGCCGGGACGTGAGCTCCTTGATGAGCCCGAACTCCCCCAACTCGCCCACGGTTCCCTTCACCGAGTCTCACCTCTCATCTGTCGCGCCGGACGGACGTCCGGTCTCGGTCGGCGGCCGGTGGTCCGGGCCGTGGCCCGGCCGCCGGGAGCAGTCTGCCCCCGTTGCCACCGGCATGCCTGTCCCCCGCCCGCACCGCTGCGCTTGCGGTCGCGGGCCTTCAGTGCTGTCGGTACTGTCAAGGCATACGTCAACTGATGGCATCCGTGCGCCACGCTGTGGACGTCATCCGTTCCACAGGTCTCCCCGCCGCCCTCGGCAACGCGATACCGTGGCGTCTCTTTCCCCCACATGATCCTCGTGGCCGCCCTGGAGGTTCCGTGGTACAGGCGTACATCCTTATTCAGACCGAGGTGGGCAAGGCGTCGACCGTCGCCGAGACCATCGCGAAAATCCCGGGAGTGATCCAGGCAGAGGACGTCACCGGCCCCTACGACGTGATCGTGCGCGCGCAGGCCGACACAGTCGATGAACTCGGCCGCATGGTGGTCGCCAAGGTCCAGCAGGTGGACGGCATCACCAGAACCCTGACCTGCCCGGTCGTCCACCTGTAGCCCCCGTCTACGCTGGGCCGGTGACGTCCTTCCGCCGCCGGCTCCGCCGCCCCGTGTTTCTCGGTCCGTCCGCTGCCGTTCTGGTGCTGGCCGCAGCGGGCTGCTCCGCAACGGGCTCCCCGGCGTCGATCACGGTCCCCACCCCGGTGCCGGAAGTCGCAGCCTACTGCGGTGCCCTGCACAAGGAGCTGCCGGAGACCGTTGCCGGACAGAACCGTGACGACTCCGGGCCGAGGTCCGTGCTGACCGCCTCGTGGGGGGACGGGGCGATCGTACTGCGCTGCGGCGTCGACCGGCCCGCGAAGATGGACGATCCCATGGCCAAGGGGACCGAAGCGGACGGCGTCAACTGGCTGCTGGAGCAGCCGGAGGACGCCGGTCCGCGCTTCACCACGACCTATCGCAAGGCGTATGTCGAGGTGACGCTCTCGTCGGCGTACGCCCATGACGCCAGCCCGCTGGCTGCGTTCGCCCCGGCCGTCAGGAAGACGGTCCCCGACAGCGTGTAGCTCCGGGGTCAGCGCAGGCCGGTGGACCGGGTCAACGCCGCCTGGATCAGCCGGTCGACCAGCTCCTGGTAGCTCACACCGCTCTCCTGCCACATCCGCGGGTACATGGAGATCGGAGTGAAGCCCGGCAGCGTGTTGATCTCGTTGATGACGAACGTGCCGTCCTCGGTGAGGAAGAAGTCGGCGCGCACCAGGCCTTCGCAGGACGCGGCCTCGAACGCGTCGATCGCGAGCCGCTGGACCTCGGCGGTCTGCTCCTCGGTGAGCGGGGCGGGCACGATCCCGGACGCCGAGTCGATGTACTTGGCCTCGAAGTCGTAGAAGTCGTGCGAGGTGACCGGCGGGATCTCGGCGGGCACGCTGGCACGCGGTCCGTCCTCGAACTCCAGCACCCCGCACTCGATCTCGCGGCCGCGCAGCAGCGACTCGACGAGGAACTTGGGGTCGTGGCGGCGGGCTTCCTCGATCGCCTCGTCGAGTCCGGAGAGGTCGTCGACCTTGGTGATGCCGATGGACGAGCCGGCCCGCGCGGGCTTCACGAAGAGCGGCCAGCCGTGTTCCCCGGCGAAGTCCACGATGCGCTTGCGGGCGGCGAGGCGGTCGTTGTCCCATTCGCGGGGGCGGACGACGACGTACGGGCCGACGGGCAGCCCGAACGAGGTGAAGACCCGCTTCATGTACTCCTTGTCCTGGCCCACCGCCGAGGCGAGCACACCGGCACCCACGTACGGCACGCCGGACAGCTCCAGGAGCCCCTGAAGGGTGCCGTCCTCGCCGTACGGGCCGTGCAGGACGGGGAAGACGACATCGACCTCGCCGAGCGCCTTGGGCACCGAGCCGGGCTCGCTGTAGACCACTTCGCGGCTGCCGGGGTCGACGGAGAGCACCACGCCGCCCTCGGAGGACTCGGCCAGTTGGGCCACGTCCGGCATCTTCCGGTCCGTGATGGCCATGCGTTCGGGCTCGTCGGCGGTGAGCGCCCAGCGGCCGTCCGTCGTGATGCCGATCGGCAGGACGTCGTACTTCGTCCGGTCGATGGCGTTCAGGACGGCACCTGCCGTGACGACCGAAATACCGTGTTCGGAGCTGCGGCCGCCGAACACGACGGCCACACGCGGCTTGCGGAGCTGCTGCTTCGGGCTCTGGGGGAGGTTCTCGCTGCTCATATCGCGATGAGCGTACCTGCTGGTACGGGTCGCGTCAGCGCCACCGGGGCCGGTCGGGCGTCAGTGCCGCTCGGCCTTCGCGCTGCGCGACATGAGCTCGCCCAGAGCGACCATCGGCGGCTTGCCCTCGTGGACGATGGAGACGACCGTCTCCGTGATGGGCATGTCGACGCCGTGCCGGCGCGCCAGATCGAGCACCGATTCACAGGACTTGACGCCCTCGGCGGTCTGCTTGGTGACGGCGATGGTCTCTTCCAGCGTCATGCCGCGGCCGAGGTTGGTGCCGAAGGTGTGGTTGCGCGACAGCGGCGAGGAACAGGTCGCCACGAGGTCGCCGAGACCGGCGAGTCCGGAGAACGTCAGCGGGTCGGCGCCCATGGCGAGACCGAGCCGGGTGGTCTCGGCGAGGCCGCGGGTGATGAGCGAGCCCTTGGCGTTGTCACCGAGGCCCATCCCGTCGGCGATGCCGACGGCGAGACCGATGACGTTCTTCACCGCGCCGCCGAGTTCGCAGCCGACCACGTCGGTGATGGTGTACGGGCGGAAGTACGGGGTGTGGCAGGCGGCCTGGAGGCGGCGGGCCACCGACTCGTCCTGGCAGGCGACGACTGCCGCGGCGGGGCGGCGTTCGGCGATCTCCTTGGCCAGATTGGGGCCGCTGATGACGGCGATGCGGTCCGCGGGGACCTTGGTGACGTCCTCGATGACCTCACTCATCCGCTTCGCGGTGCCGAGTTCGACGCCCTTCATCAGCGAGACGAGGACGGTGTCCGGTTCGAGGTGCGGGGCCCAGTCGGCGAGGTTGGCGCGCAACGTCTGCGAGGGCACGACGAGCACGGCGAAGTCGGCGCCGCGCAGCGCCTCGGCGGCGTCGGTGGTGGCCCTGATGGATTCGGGGAGCTCAATTCCCGGCAGGTAGTCGGGGTTGGTACGGGTCGTGTTGACCGCCTCGGCGAGCTCGGCGCGACGGCCCCAGAGGGTGACCTCGCAGCCGGCGTCGGCGAGAATCATGCCGAAGGCCGTACCCCATGAGCCGGTTCCGAAGACGGCTGCTTTTACGGGGTGCGTCACTTGGGTGCCTCTCCTTCGGCCTTGCGCCGCTGTTCGGCACGCGCCTTGCGGTGGTCGTACAGCTCGGCGGGGGCCTTCTCGCCGCGTACGACTTCGAGCTGGGCGGTGACCGCGGCCATGATGACCTCGGTCGCCTCGCGCAGGACGTCGGGCGTCGGCTCCATGTCGTAGAACCGGGAGAGGTCGACGGGCGGACCGGCCTGCACCTGGAGGGTCTTGCGCGGGAACAGTCGGAGCTTGTTCTCCTTGGCGTACGGCGGCATCACCAGGTTCGCGCCCCACTGGGCAACGGGGATGACCGGGGCCTTCGTCATCAACGCGACGCGGGCGGCGCCGGTCTTGCCGGCCATGGGCCACATGTCGGGGTCGCGGGTGAGGGTGCCCTCCGGGTAGAAGGCGACGCATTCGCCGCGCTCGATGGCGTCGACGGCGGCCCGGAAGGCGTCCAGCGCGTTGGTCGTCTCGCGGTACACGGGGATCTGTCCGGTGCCACGCAGCATCATGCCGACAAAGGGGGTCTTGAAGAGCCCCGCCTTGGCGAGGAGCCGCGGCACCCGGCCGGTGTTGTACTGGAAATGACCGTAGGAGAGCGGGTCCAAGTACGAGTTGTGATTGACCGCAGTGATGAATCCGCCTTCGGCCGGAATGTGCTCCATTCCCCGCCAGTCACGCTTGAACAGAACCACCAGCGGCGGTTTTGCGATGACCGCCGCCAGGCGGTACCAGAAGCCGATTCTGCGGCCGGACACTCGGACACCTTCCTCTACGGACCTGACGTGTTTGCCTGCCTGTGGCGGTCAAGTCTCGCCCCAGGCCCCTGCTCTGTCGAGAACACCGTACGCCCCACCCCCGGGGCCGCCCCTCCGGGTTGTCGCACCGGGTTGTCGTACCGGCAGGCGAGAATAAGCGGCGATGCGCACCGAGGGGGAGATCGCCACGAACACCGACCGGACCGGGGTGTGGTCCCTGGTCGTCCCGTTGAAGCCGCTGGCAAGGGCCAAGAGCAGGCTGACGCAGGCAACGGGCCCGCTGCTGCGCCCCCGGCTCGCCCTGGCCTTCGCCCAGGACACCGTGGCCGCCGCGCTGGCCTGCCGGGCCGTACGGGATGTGGTGGTCGTCACGGACGACCCGATGGCCGGGGCCGCGCTCTCGGCGCTCGGCGCGCGCATCGTTCCCGACCGACCGGCCGCCGGACTCAACGCCGCGCTGGCCCATGGCGAGCGGGCGATACGCGGCCGAAGGCCCGCCGCCGCAGTCGCCGCGCTCAACGCGGATCTGCCCGCGCTGCGTCCCGCGGAATTGTCCCGGGTGCTCGAATTCGCCGCTGAATTTCCGCGCGCATTTGTCACGGATGCGGCGGGAATCGGCACGACTTTCCTGTCGGCTTCGGTGGGGATGGAATTGCGTCCGGCTTTCGGGGGTCCGTCCCGGGCCCGGCATCTCGCCTCGGGCGCGGTGGAAATAGTCCCGGCCGGCATCGACTCGGTCCGCCAGGACGTGGACACCGGCGCCGATCTGCGGGCCGCGCTGGCCCTCGGGGTGGGTCCGCACACGGCGGGCAGCTTGGCCGCGGAAGTGCCCGCGAGGGACCGATAGGCTGCCGTTCATGCAGGCGACCTCGTACACGTACGACCCCGAGACCCGCACCGGCAGTGTGCTGCTCGACGACGGCACCCCGGTGGAATTCGACGCCCCGGCCTTCGACGCGGGCGGCCTGCGGCTGCTGCGCCCGGGGCAGCGGGTGCGGATCGAGGTGGAGGGCGAGGGGGCGACCCTGCGGATCACCCTGGTGACGCTGCAGACGTTCTGAAGGGCGCGTCCGGCCCACGGGGCCGCTGAACGCACCCCGGACAGCCCGCGGGCCGGGCTCCCCGAGGGGAGCCCGGCCCGGCGCGTGTGAGGAGCCCTGCGCTGCTCGGTCTCACTTCTTCCGTGCGACGGCCTTCTTGGCAGTGGTCTTGCGCGCCGTGGCCTTCTTCGCGGGCGCCTTCTTCGCCGTGGCCTTCTTGGCGGGCGCGGTCTTGGCGGCGACGGCCTTCTTGGCAGCCGTCGTCTTCTTCGCCGCCGCGGTGGTCTTCGCGGCTGCCGTGGTCTTCTTGGCCGCCGCGGTCGTCTTCTTCGCGGTGGTCTTCTTGGCCGCGGCGGTCTTCGCTGCCGTCACGGTCTTCTTGGCGGTGACCTTCTTCGCCGCGGCCTTCTTGGCGGTGGCCTTCTTGGCGGCGGCCTTGGTGATCGCACGGGCGGAAACACCACCCGAGAGGCTGCCCTTGGGCGCCTTCTTCACGGCCACATCGTGCTTGGGGAGCTTCTTCGAGCCGCTGACCAGGTCCTTGAAGCCCTGTCCCGCACGGAAACGGGGCACCGAGGTCTTCTTGACCCGCACGCGCTCACCCGTCTGCGGGTTGCGGGCGTAGCGGGCCGGGCGGTCGACCTTCTCGAACGAGCCGAAACCGGTGACCGAGACCCGGTCCCCCGCGACAACTGCACGGACGATCGCGTCGAGTACCGCGTCGACAGCGTCCGCGGCCTGCTGACGGCCGCCGACCTTGTCGGCAATCGCTTCTACGAGCTGTGCCTTGTTCACGTCTTCCCCTTCGGAGACATTGCCAGAACGTAAGTGTTCAAGCGTTTTCGCACGTTAGGCAGATATATACCGCAAATCAAACACGAAACGGGCTAATCACCCTAGTGCCGCAACGAAGTCGACCGCTGCACAGTTCCGCAGAGTCAGTCACCTTCGGGGAATCGGCCCTCATCGAGGTCCTTCATCAACCGGTCCAGACGCCTTGCCGCATCCGGGAGATCGTGCTTCGCCGCAGCCGTGATGACCAACAGCTTCCGGGACAGCGCCATCCGTACGCCCTCCGGGACTTGCAGTGCGCGCACTCTTGTGTGCGCTTCCTTCAATCGGTCGGCGACTTGGCCGTAAAGCTTGAGTTGGCTGTCGCGTTCCATGCACCGATTGTGCCATCTGGGGCGAGTTGTCGCCCGACGGGGTCTCAACAAGCGACTGCGCCCCCTACCAGAAGGCAGGGGGCGCAGTACTGGAAACGCGCTGCTCAGGCGTTAATTGTACGCGGCTTGAAGGTCGGCCTTGCCGCCTCATAAGTCGCGATGTCCGCTTCGTTCTGAAGGGTGAGGCTGATGTCGTCCAGCCCGTTCAGCAGTCGCCAGCGGGCGTTCTCGTCGAGCTCGAAGTCGGTGGTGATGCCCTCGGCCCGGACCTGGCGCGCCTCCAGGTCGACGGTGACCTCGGCGGCCGGGTCGGCCTCGGTCAGCTCCCACAGTGCGTCGACGACCTTCTGGTCGAGAACCACGGTCAGCAGCCCGTTCTTCAGCGAGTTGCCGCGGAAGATGTCGGCGAACCGGGAGGAGATGACGGCCTTGAAACCGTAGTTCTGCAGGGCCCAGACGGCGTGTTCGCGGGAGGACCCGGTGCCGAAGTCGGGACCGGCCACCAGGACCGTTGCGCCGTCCCGCTCGGGCCGGTTGAGGACGAACTCGGGGTCCTTGCGCCATGCCTCGAAGAGCCCGTCCTCGAAGCCGTCGCGGGTGACCTTCTTCAGCCAGTGGGCGGGGATGATCTGGTCGGTGTCGACGTTGCTGCGGCGCAGCGGGACGACCCGGCCGGTGTGTGCGGTGAAAGCTTCCATGGTTCTCAGACTCCGGCGGACGTAAGGGCGTCGGACAGGTCGGCCGGCGAGGCCAGACGGCCCAGCACGGCGGTGGCGGCGGCGACCTGCGGGGAGACCAGGTGGGTACGGCCGCCCTTGCCCTGCCGGCCCTCGAAGTTCCGGTTCGAGGTCGACGCGGAGCGCTCGCCCGGGGCCAACTGGTCGGGGTTCATGCCGAGACACATCGAACAGCCCGCGTGCCGCCATTCCGCGCCGGCCGCGGTGAAGACCTTGTCCAGGCCCTCCTCGACGGCCTGCAGGGCGACCCGGACCGAGCCCGGGACGACCAGCATCCGTACGCCGTCGGCGACTTTGCGGCCGTCCAGGATCGCGGCCGCGTTGCGCAGGTCCTCGATCCGGCCGTTGGTGCAGGAGCCTACGAAGACGGTGTCGACGTTGATCTCGCGCAGCGGCTGTCCGGCGGTCAACCCCATGTATTCCAGGGCCTTTTCGGCGGCGTTCCGCTCCGAGGCGTCCTCGTACGAAGCCGGGTCGGGGACGTTGGCCGACAGGGGCGCGCCCTGGCCGGGGTTGGTGCCCCAGGTGACGAACGGCGCCAGTTCGGCGGCGTCGATGACGACCTCGGCGTCGAAGACCGCGTCGTCGTCCGTGCGCAGCGTCTTCCAGTACGCGACGGCGGCGTCCCAGTCCTCGCCCTGCGGGGCGTGGTCGCGGCCCTTCAGGTAGTCGAACGTGGTCTCGTCCGGGGCGATCATGCCGGCCCGGGCGCCCGCCTCGATCGACATGTTGCAGATGGTCATCCGGGCTTCCATCGAGAGCTTCTCGATGGCGGAGCCGCGGTATTCGAGGATGTAGCCCTGGCCGCCGCCGGTGCCGATCCGGGCGATGATCGCGAGGATCAGGTCCTTGGCCGTGACACCGTCGGGCAGTTCGCCGTCGATGGTGATCGCCATGGTCTTCGGGCGGGCCAGCGGCAGCGTCTGCGTGGCCAGGACGTGCTCGACCTGGCTGGTGCCGATACCGAACGCCAACGCACCGAAAGCGCCGTGCGTGGAGGTGTGGGAGTCGCCACAGACGACGGTGGTGCCGGGCTGGGTCAGACCCAGCTGCGGGCCGACCACGTGCACGACGCCCTGCTCGACGTCGCCCAGCGGGTGCAGCCGTACACCGAACTCCGCGCAGTTCTTCCGCAGGGTCTCCAACTGGGCGCGGGAGACCGGGTCGGCGATCGGCTTGTCGATGTCGAGGGTCGGGGTGTTGTGATCCTCGGTGGCGATGGTGAGGTCGAGGCGCCGCACCCGGCGTCCGGCCTGCCGGAGGCCGTCGAAGGCCTGGGGGCTGGTCACCTCGTGCAGCAGGTGCAGATCGATGAAGAGAAGATCGGGCTCGCCGTCCGCGCGCCGGACGACGTGGTCGTCCCAGACCTTCTCCGCGAGTGTCCTACCCATCGCTTTCCCTCCGGCCGGCGTCTTCGCCGGCCCAACTAGAGATTTCGGTGCGCCGCCGTCCGGACCCCCGTGCGGGGCGGTGGCTACGGGCCGTTGTGCGGCCGCCCCTACAGGTTCGCAACTTCCGCGGGAAATTGAACTTGCGTTTCACAGAGTGAGACGCGAGTATCGTCGTATGGACAACTCTAGCGGCGTCGGCGTTCTCGACAAGGCGGCTCTGGTATTGAGCGCCCTGGAGTCCGGCCCGGCCACCCTCGCCGGGCTGGTCGCGGCGACCGGGCTTGCACGACCCACGGCTCATCGACTGGCTGTGGCACTGGAACACCACCGGATGGTGGCGAGGGACATGCAGGGCCGATTCATCCTCGGCCCCCGACTGGCGGAGCTCGCGGCCGCGGCAGGCGAGGACCGCCTGCTGGCGACGGCGGGCCCGGTGCTCACGCATCTGCGGGACATCACCGGCGAGAGCGCGCAGCTCTACCGCCGGCAGGGCGACATGCGGATCTGCGTGGCTGCGGCGGAGCGGCTGTCCGGACTGCGGGACACCGTGCCGGTGGGCTCCACCCTGACCATGAAGGCGGGCTCATCGGCCCAGATCCTGATGGCCTGGGAGGAGCCGGAGCGCCTGCACCGCGGCCTTCAGGGCGCCCGCTTCACGGCGACGGCGCTCTCGGGCGTGCGCCGCCGGGGCTGGGCCCAGTCGATCGGCGAGCGGGAGCCGGGCGTCGCCTCGGTCTCGGCGCCGGTACGCGGGCCGTCGAACCGGGTGGTCGCCGCGGTCTCGGTCTCCGGACCGATCGAGCGGCTGACCCGCCACCCGGGACGGATGCACGCCCAGGCGGTCATCGACTCGGCGGCCCGGCTGAGCGAGGCCCTGCGCCGCAACGGCTGACGTACGGATCACGCACACAGGCGCGTCCCGGGGCCCGTCCGCCGCACAGGCCCGGCAGCAGGCCCGGCACAGCAAGAAATCGTTCCCCGGCCGTCCCAGCGTCGTGACGGCCCCCTCTCAGCCCTTCCGCTCCGCGGACGAGCGGTGCGCGAAACGGTCCGCCGCCCTCCGTCCCCGCTTCTCGATCGGCAGCACGCCCGTCGCCGCAGCCAGTCCGTACGGCGGCATGTCGGCGTAGATCGATTCGTACGACCCCTCGGGCGCGACGTATGCCTCGTGCCACAGCCCCACGTGCTGCCGGGACTTCTTCTCCTTGCGGTTCATCATCGTCCAGGCCTTGCGGTGGAACATGTCGGGCGCGGCGGCGTACGCGTAGAGCTTCTCCTTGGACTCCCAGTACTGGACGACGTAGTACGTCCTCGGCGATCCGGACAGCAGGGTGTAGCCGAGCAGCCCGCGGCTCCTGTCCCGGCTCAACTCCCGCAGCATGCGCGGCATTGCCACGAAGACCGGCAGCCAGTGGTGCACGCCCCAGAAGTGATTGATGCGCATCCCTATGAGCAGGACGACCGCGTCCCCCTCGGCTGCCGCGGTCGTCCGCCCCGGTATCGGCTTCGCACGCACGCCTTGCCCCCTGATCACGTTGGAGAGTGCAGCTATCCAATGGTTGGATAGTGACACTGCCCAAGGGGTGGCGCAAGGGAAGGCACAGAACATGCGACTCGCGGAACTGAGCAAGCAGAGCGGCGTCTCGACGGCGACGATCAAGTACTACCTGCGCGAGGGGCTGTTGCCGCCCGGTGAGCGCGTCAGCGCGACCCAGGCCGAGTACGACGAGAGCCATCTGCGCCGACTGCGTCTGGTGCGGGCACTGATCCAGGTGGGCCGCCTCCCGGTGGCAACGGCCCGCGAGGTACTGGCCCATGTCGACGACGAATCCCTCGGCCGCACGATCCGGCTGGGCGCCGCCCTCTGGTCGCTGCCGCACGGCCCCGAGCCGGACGGGGACGCCCCGGAGACGGAATCAGCGCGCCGCGAGGTCGACCGGCTTCTCGACCGGCTCGGCTGGGCGTTCGTGCAGGAACTCGGTTTCCTGGACCCCACGTACCGCTCGTTGGTCGCCTCCATGGCCACACTCATCCGGCTCGGCTACGCCTGCGACATCGAGTACTTGACCGAGCAGGCCCGCCTCATGGAGCAAGTCGCGGTCCGAGACCTGGACATGATGGAGTCCTATCCGGCAGGGGCGGAGCAGGTGGAGATGGCGGTGGCCTCGGTCGTGCTCCACGAACCGCTGTTGCTGTCGCTGCGCCGGTTGGCCCAGGAGGAGGAGTCGAACCGGCGGTACGGACTCTGAGTGCGCCGGGCCCGTGCGCAACGGGCACCGAACACACGAGCAAGGGCCCCTCACCGAAGTGAAGGACCCTTGACCGCTTGCTCTGTTGTACCCCCGACCGGATTCGAACCGGCGCTACTGCCGTGAGAGGGCAGCGTGCTAGGCCGCTACACAACGGGGGCGTGTTGTACAGATGAAGATCTGCGCTGGGCTACCAGGACTCGAACCTAGAATGACGGTACCAGAAACCGTAGTGTTGCCAATTACACCATAGCCCATGGTGAAACCCGTACCCCCGACCGGATTCGAACCGGCGCTACTGCCGTGAGAGGGCAGCGTGCTAGGCCGCTACACAACGGGGGCCCTAGCGATCCTGCATCGAAATCGTGGGTGCGACCCAGATGATCTCGCGGGAAGGATCTGTACCCCCGACCGGATTCGAACCGGCGCTACTGCCGTGAGAGGGCAGCGTGCTAGGCCGCTACACAACGGGGGCGTGTTGTACAGATGAAGATCT
>NZ_JBHVEE010000067.1:35831-50788 GCF_042802415.1 Streptomyces sp. NPDC057486
TGCGCTGGGCTACCAGGACTCGAACCTAGAATGACGGTACCAGAAACCGTAGTGTTGCCAATTACACCATAGCCCACCAAAACTCAACCCCCAGAGGGGATTTTGTTCGGCTTGCGCTTCCCGACCGGATCTTCCGGCCCGCTCGGGCGGCGCAGAAAGAACATTACCCGAAGGTGTCCGGCGCTCCAAAACGGGTATCGCCCACCAGGAGTCCGGGGAGCTGATCGAGACCGGTGATGCGCTCCAGTTCGGGCCGTCCGCCGCGCCCTTCCCGGTCCAGCCAGATCCCCTTCAGCCCCGCCGCCACCGCCCCGGCCGCGTCGATGTCCGGGTGGTCCCCGACGTACACGACGTCCTGCGGCTCCAGCCCGAGCGCTTCACAGGCGGCATGGAACGCGGCGGCCTCGGGCTTGGAGATGCCGAGCTCCACGGCACACACCACGGCCTCGAAACGGTCCCGCACTCCGAGGATGCGCAGCTTGCGGTCCTGATTGACGATGCTGGAGTTCGACAGGACGGCCTGCCGGTAGCGGCCGGCCAGCACGTCCAGGACCGGCAGTGCGTCCGGGAAGAGCGACCAGGCCGCCTCGTAATGAGCGAGGTGCCGGGCGAACCAGTCGTCGGCCTCCGCGTCCGTGAGCGGCCGTCCGAGGAACGAACGGACCCGGTCCCGGCGCTGCCCCTGAAAGTCGGTCTCCCCGGCGGCGAAACGCGCCCAGTGGACGTCGGTGATCGCCCGCCAGGCATCCAGGGCCTGCGCGGCGGAACCGTATCCGCCGGGCACGCCCTCGCTCTCCAGATGTCTCTGCAGGCCGACGCGGTCGGCGCCCGTGTAGTCGAAGATCGTGTCGTCGATGTCCCAGAGCACGGCTCGGATCGGCATACGGCCACGCTACCGCCCACCCGGCGAGGGGGCCGGGTAATGCCCTGAACCCTGCCCGCGACGCCTGACCTGTGACAATGCGTGCATGAATGAGCATGACAGGGACAGCCTGCTGGCCGAGGCCGTCGGGCTGCGCGAGCAGGGACAGGCGGAAGAGGCCAGGGAGCGGCTGCTGATGCTCGCCGCCGGGCATCCCGAGGACGCGGAAGTGGCGTACCAGACCGCCTGGGTCCACGACGTGCTGGGCCTGGAGGCCGAAGCCGTCCCCTTCTACGAACGCAGCTTGCGGGGCGCCGGGCTGTCGGAGGAGGACCGCCACGGTGCGCTGCTCGGGCTCGGCAGCACCTATCGGGTACTGGGGCAGTACGCAAAGGCCGTCGAGACGCTGCGAGTTGGCGTCGCGGAGTTCCCCGGGGACGGCGCCCTGCAGTCCTTCCTCGCGATGGCCCTGTTCAACACCGAGCAGCATCACGAGGCCATGCAGATCCTGCTGAGGCTGCTGGCCACGACCAGCCGGGACGCGTATGTACAGCGGTACCGGCGGGCCATCGAGCACTACGCGCAGGACCTCGACGAGACCGTCTGAGGCATACGGAAGGGGCGGTCGCCGGTACGGACCGGCGACCGCCCCTTCGGGCGTACGGGAGCCGCTTACGCGGCCAGCTTCGCCCTTGCCGCGTCGATCCGGGCCAGGGACTTCTCGCGGCCCAGGATCTCCAGGGACTCGAAGAGCGGCAGACCGATCGTGCGGCCGGTGACGGCGACGCGGACCGGGGCCTGGGCCTTGCCGAGCTTCAGGCCGTGCTCCTCACCCGCGGCGAGGATGGCGTTCTTCAGGGCCTCGGCGTTCCACTCGGCGTCGGCCAGCTTGGCGCGGGCCGTGGTGAGGAGGGCGTCGGAGCCCTCCTTCATCGCCTTGCTCCAGGACGCCTCGTCCTCGACCGGCTCGTCGAGGAAGAGGAAGTCGACGTTGGCCGTGATGTCCGAGAGGACGGTCACGCGGGTCTGGGCATACGGGGCGATGGCCTCGAACTGCGCGGCGTCGAAGGCCTCCGGGGCCCACGGGGCGAACGGCGCCTTCAGCCAGGGGCCGCACGCCTCGGTGAAGGTCTTCACGTCGAGCATGCGGATGTGCTCGGCGTTGATGTGCTCGCACTTCTTCAGGTCGAAGCGCGCCGGGTTGGCGTTCACGTCCTCGATGTCGAACGCGGCCACCATCTCCTCGACGGAGAAGATGTCGCGGTCCTCGGCGATCGACCAGCCGAGCAGCGAGAGGTAGTTGAGCAGCCCCTCGGGAAGGAAGCCGCGCTCACGGTAGAGGTTGAGCGAGGCCTGCGGGTCACGCTTGGAGAGCTTCTTGTTGCCCTCGCCCATGACGTACGGGAGGTGGCCGAAGGCGGGGGTGCCCTTGGCGATGCCGAGCTCGATCAGCGCCTTGTAGAGCGCGAGCTGGCGCGGCGTCGACGAGAGCAGGTCCTCGCCGCGCAGGACGTGGGTGATCTCCATCAGCGCGTCGTCGACCGGGTTGACGAGCGTGTAGAGCGGCGCGCCGTTGGCCCGGACGATGCCGTAGTCCGGCACGTTCTCCGGCTGGAAGGTCAGCTCGCCGCGGACCAGGTCCGTGAAGGTGAGCGCCTCGTCGGGCATCCGGAAGCGGACGATGGACGTCCGACCCTCGGCCTCGTACGCGGCGATCTGCTCGGCACTCAGGTCGCGGCAGTGACCGTCGTAGCCGGACGGCTTGCCGGCGGCGCGGGCGGCGTCGCGGCGGGCGTCGAGCTCCTCGGTGGTGCAGTAGCAGTGGTACGCGTAACCGCCGGCCAGGAGCTTCTCGGCGACATCCTTGTAGATGTCCATGCGCTGCGACTGCCGGTACGGGGCGTGCGGGCCGCCGACCTCGGGGCCCTCGTCCCAGTCGAAGCCGAGCCAGCGCATCGAGTCGAGCAGCTGGTTGTACGAATCCTCGGAGTCGCGCGCCGCATCCGTGTCCTCGATGCGGAAGACCAGGGTGCCGCCGTGGTGTCGGGCGAACGCCCAGTTGAACAGGGCGGTGCGGACCAGGCCCACGTGGGGGTTGCCGGTCGGGGAGGGACAGAAACGTACACGGGGGGGTACCCCCTGCTCGAGCGAAGCCGAGAGCTTGGGGGAGTTCGTGTTAGCCACGCTTGATCACCTTGTTGGTGAGAGTGCCGATGCCTTCGATGGTGACGGCGACCTCGTCGCCGACGTGCAGGGGTCCGACCCCTGCCGGGGTGCCGGTGAGGATCACGTCGCCCGGGAGCAGCGTCATCGCCTCCGTGATGTGGACGACCAGGTCCTCGATGGAGCGGATCATTTCGCTCGTACGGCCCAGTTGGCGTTGCTCGCCGTTGACCGTGGTCTGGATGGCGAGGTCGCTGGGGTCGAGGTCGGTCTCCACCCAGGGGCCGAGCGGGCAGGACGTGTCGAAGCCCTTGGCCCGGGCCCACTGCTTCTCACGCCTCTGGGCATCGCGGGCCGTGACGTCGTTGGCGCAGGTGTAGCCGAAGATGACGTCCTTGACTCGCTCACGCGGCACTTCGCGGCACATACGGCCGATGACGACGGCCAGCTCGGCCTCGTAGTGCACTTCGTCGGAGAAGGAGGGGTACTCAATGGCGTCCCCGGAGCCGATCACCGAGGTGGTGGGCTTGAAGAAGGCGACCGGTACGTCCGGGACCTCGTTGCCGAGTTCGGCGGCGTGCTCCGCGTAGTTGCGGCCGATGGCCACGACCTTGTTGGGGAGCACGGGCGGCAGCAGCCGGACCTTGCTCAGCGGGACCTTGGTGCCGGAGAGCTCGAAGTCGGCGTACGGAATGCCCTTGATGATGTCGAGGACGAGGTCACCGGAGCCGACGGTGCCGTCGCCCTCGACCGCGCCGAAGGCGACATTGCCGTCGATGGAGAACCTGGCGATGCGCACGGGATGCTGTCGCCCCTCACTTGCTGGCTGGCTGAAGACTGACGCTCCAGGCTAACGCGGGTGAGGGGGACAACCGCGCCCATTACCCGGCGGTCGAGGCGGCCGCGGCCGCCGGGGCCACCATGAGGACGGTGCGACGCGGATTGGCCGTCTGGGCGGGCAGGTCGACGGCGTGCTCCGGCTGCTCCGGCGTCTGCAGCGCTTCGGCGTCCTTGAGGTGCGCCAGCGTGGTGCGCCGGGGGTTGGCAATGTTGCGGAACATCATCGTCGTCTTCATCTGCCGTTCGGACCCTGTCGGTACGGGCGCCGCCCGGAGGGGCGCCGGTTGTCGGATTTGCCATCCCTGTAAAGCGCCAGGCTAAACATCCAATTCCCTCAGGACCCCCGGAAGAGATGGCGATCATCATGTGAGTTTGCTCACGAACGCGTTGACAATCGCGTCATTTCGGGCGGTCGATCAAGGTCGAGGAAACGGACATTGCACCACTGAATGAATCATTCCGCTCCCGATCATCTCGACTGGGACACTCTCCACCCCCACCTGTTTCGCCCTTTAACGCCCCCTTTGGCCCTGAACACTCTCCACGGCTTGTGACGTATCCATCACAACGTGTCACCCAGGTCACGGCCCGGTACGCGGGCCTTGTTGGAGATCCGGCACTGTGCTGGAATTCCACGCACCGCCGCGGGTTTCAGGCCGGCGCGCAGGGGGCGCAACGCAGCGCCGAGTGGCGGCGGGAAGGGGAAGAGCGCCGGTCACTCACGACCACCATGGGGCGGGTACGACGCCCCACGACGCCGACACCGTCCCACCCGTCACGCGGAGGGACGCCTGGTCCAGAGGTTGCGACGCTAGTGCAGGGACGTTTCAAGAGGGATGGCAGCGCTGCGGCGGAACAGGAGCCGCGCGGCGGGACCGACCGCGGTTCCTCGCCCCAGCACGCCCAGAACCCCGGACCGGCCGCGGCCGGCGACAACGGCGACCGCGCTCCGCGCTCAGGTGCCACGGCGAACAGCGGAACCGACCCGGTCGCCCCGCTCCAGCCCCGGGGGCCCGTCAGCACGGGTTCGCGCCTGGCTCTGCGCAACTGGCGCATCAGCACGCGCCTGGTCTCCCTGCTCGCTCTTCCGGTAGTCGCCGCGACCACCCTGGGTGGTCTGCGCATCAACGACTCCATGAACGACATTCAGCAGCTGGACCACATGCAGCTGCTGACCCAGATGACCAATCAGGCGACCCAGCTCGCTCAAAAGCTCCAGGAGGAGCGCGACAGGTCTGCGGGTCCGCTGTCCAACGGCGTGAAGGCCGACGACTTCAAGGTCACCGAGCCGCGCAGGAAAACCGACCGGGCGAAGACCGCCTTCCTGCAGGCGACGAACGAGATCGGCGACACCGAGGGCGACGACGCCCTGAAGTCGATCCAGGCGAGCGTCAGCCAGATCGCCAATCAGCTCGGTCGGATCCGCGAGATCCGCAAGACGGCGTACGAGGAGGGCAGCCCGAGCCTCCAGACCGTCGACCAGTACAGCCAGCTGATCAACTCGCTGCTGAGCCTCTCGCAGGACATGGCGCAGGCGACCAGCAACCCCGAGATGATCAAGCGGACCCGTGCCCTGGCGGCCTTCTCCTCCGCCAAGGAGTACGCGTCGGTCCAGCGGGCGATCATCGCCGCGGCGCTGCCCGGCGGGGGCGGCAACCTGAAGGACTCGCATCTCGACGAGAACGACCAGCAGTTCGGCAAGGCCGCCCTCAGCAAGGAGGCGTCGGCCATGGAGTCGTTCAAGGCGGCCTACTCGGCGACCGGTCAGAACGCCGACCAGCTGACGGCGACGCTGGAGACCGGCAACCCGGAGATCAAGGCCGCCAATACCTACGCCAAGAAGGTGCTCGAGAACTCCAACGGCATGGCGGGAGCGGGTGCACGTTCGTACCTCGACTGGTACGAACAGAGCTCCACCAAGCTCCAGGCGATGAAGACCATCGAGGAGACCCTCCTCGGCGACATGGAGGGCAAGGCCCGCGAGCTCCGCGACCAGTCGAAGCGCGAAGCCATCATCAGCGGTGCGCTCATCCTGCTCGTGCTCGGTGTCTCCCTGGTCGGCGCCTTCGTCGTCGCCCGGTCCATGATCCGCTCGCTGCGGCGACTGCAGGACACCGCGACCCGGGTCGCCCAGGACCGGCTGCCGGAACTCGTCAAGCAGCTCTCCGAGTCGGACCCGCAGGACGTCGACACCTCCGTCGAGTCGGTCGGTGTGCACTCCCGGGACGAGATCGGCCAGGTGGCCTCGGCCTTCGACGACGTGCACCGCGAGGCCGTCCGCCTCGCCGCCGAACAGGCCCTCCTGCGGGGCAACGTCAACGCGATGTTCACCAACCTCTCGCGGCGTTCGCAGGGTCTCATCCAGCGTCAGCTCTCGCTCATCTCCGAGCTGGAGTCGCGCGAGGCCGACCCGGACCAGCTGTCCTCGCTCTTCAAGCTCGACCACCTCGCGACCCGTATGCGCCGTAACGGCGAGAACCTCCTCGTCCTCGCGGGCGAGGAACCGGGCCGTCGGTGGACGCGCCCCGTCCCGCTGGTCGACGTGCTCCGTGCCGCCGCCTCCGAGGTGGAGCAGTACGAGCGCATCGAACTGGCCGCGGTGCCCGCCACCGAGGTGGCCGGCCGCGTGGTCAACGACCTCGTGCACCTGCTCGCCGAGCTGCTGGAGAACGCCACGTCGTTCTCCTCGCCGCAGACGAAGGTCCGGGTCACCGGTCACGCACTGCCCGACGGCCGGGTGCTGGTGGAGATCCACGACACCGGCATCGGCCTCTCCCCCGAGGACCTCGCGGCGATCAACGAGCGGCTCGCGTCGCCGCCCACCGTCGACGTCTCGGTCTCCCGCCGCATGGGTCTGTTCGTGGTCGGCCGGCTGTCCCTGCGTCACGGCATCCGGATTCAGCTGCGGCCGTCCGACTCCGGTGGCACGACCGCACTGGTCATGCTCCCCGTCGATGTCGCGCACGGCGGCAAGCAGCCGGCCGCGAAGCAGGCGCCGGGTCAGCAGCAGTCCGCCCCGGGCGGTCTGCTCACCGGCGGCAACGGTGCGGGCAACGGCAACCGTCCGGGCCTCGGCGGCGCTCCCGCCGCCCCGGCGCGCGGTCTCGGCGCGGCTCCCGGTGGACAGCGCGGGCAGGTCGGTGCGGGCTCCGGTCCGCGGGCGGCGCTGCCGGCACGCGACAGCAGTCCCCGCCAGCAGCCGAACCAGTCGAACCAGCTGCCCCAGCACGGCCAGCCGAATCAGCAGGGCCAGCAGGGCCAGCAGAACGCAGGTTTCCAGGGTGCCGGACTGTCGCACACCGGCCCCCAGGACACCTCGCGGCAGGAACCGCCACGTCAGGGCGGCGGGCTCTCCGGCGCATTCGGCGGCGGTGCCCGGCTCGGCGCCCAGGGCGATTCCGATCGCACGGAGTCGGGTCAGGCCAACCTGTTCGGTCAGAACCGGCCGGGGCAGCCCGGTCAGCAGAACGGTCCGGGTGCCCGGCAGGCCCCGCAGCAGCCCCGTTACAACGCTCCCGACGGCCAGGACGGCTTCCAGCGGCCCGGCGGTCCCGGCAACCCCGGCCGTCAGCTGCCGCCCGTCGGCGGTCCGCGTGCCGAGCTGCCCGGTGGCAACCCGCAGCCGCAGCGCCCGCAGACCACCAGCTGGGGCACCGAGGACCCGTCGGTCCCGCGGCACACTCCGCTCGACGCCCCGCGCGGTCACGAGGAGCCCGAGTCCACCGGCCAGTTCCAGCGGCCGATGAATCCGTCCATGGACCGGCGCCCGCCGATCGACGACCGGCAGGGGCCCGGCTCCACCGCCGAGTTCGCCCGCCCGGACTTCTCGGCCCCCGCGCCGCAGCACCAGGACCCCGCGAGCACCACCGGGTTCGCCCGCCCGGACTTCTCGGCCCCGGCACCGCAGCACCAGGACCCCGCGAGCACCGCGCAGTTCGCCCGCCCGGACTTCGGTGTCCCGCAGTCCTCCCAGGACCAGGGGGTGCCCGGGCCGCATCAGCGCGGCCGGGACGCCGAGGACTTCGGCGCGCCGCGTCCGGCCGCCGCTCCCGCCCCCGAGGCGCAGTACCGCCCGGTGCTGCCACCCCAGCCCCAGCCCGAGGCACTGCCTCCGGCTGGTCCGGGGGACGGTCGTACGCCGCTGTACGACACGCTGGAGACGAACTGGTTCCACGGCCCGCAGCAGGGCGGCCAGCGGCCGCCCGCCGAGCCGCAGGCGCCGGGCGCCCCTCAGCAGTCCGCCCCTGAGCGTTCCGCTCCCCCCATGCCGCGCCGCGGCGCGGGCGACTCCGGCACCACCAGCTCCTGGCGTGCCTCGCCGAACGACGAACTCGTACGGCAGGCAGAGCGGGCCAAGAAGCCCGCAGCAGGCGGAATCACCACTTCCGGACTGCCTCGCCGGGTGCCGCGTGCCAATCTGGTGCCGGGTACTGCCCAGCAGCAGAACCACCAGACCGGTCCTCAGGTTTCGCGTGCGCCCGATGACGTGCGCGGGCGCCTGACCAATCTCCGCCGGGGTATCCAGCAGGGTCGGCAGGCCAACAACGGCCAGTCGACCGGCAGTTTCCCACTCGGCCCCACTCACCAGCAGGAGCGTTAGTTGAGCCCGATGAGTCAGGCCGCGCAGAATCTGAACTGGTTGATCACCAACTTCGTGGACAACACCCCCGGGGTGTCCCACACGGTGGTGGTCTCCGCAGACGGCCTGCTGCTGGCGATGTCCGAAGGATTCCCGCGCGACCGCGCCGACCAGTTGGCGGCGGTCGCCTCCGGGCTCACCTCGCTGACCGCGGGCGCCTCCCGGATCTTCGAGGGCGGCGCTGTCAGCCAGACCGTGGTCGAGATGGAACGCGGGTTCCTCTTCCTGATGTCCATCTCGGACGGCTCCTCACTGGCCGTGCTCGCCCACCCGGACGCCGACATCGGTCTGGTCGGGTACGAGATGGCCCTCCTGGTCGACCGCGCGGGAACGGTCCTCACCCCGGACCTCCGCGCCGAACTCCAGGGCAGCCTGCTCCACTAGGCGGCGATGAACCGGTGACCGACACGATTGCCCCAGGTACCGCACTCCAACCCTCGCCCGTCCGGCCGTTTCAGCCCCCCACCGGCCCCTTCAGACGGCAAGCCGACCCCTTGCTGTCACGCCCGGAGGATTCATGACCCCGCCACCCGCCTCACCCGATCCGTACGGCGCACTGCACCACGCGTCGTACGAAGGTGAAGGCGACCAGCCGCTGGTCCGTCCGTACGCCATGACCGGCGGCCGGACCCGGCCGCGCTACCAGCTCGCCATAGAGGCCCTGGTGTCCACCACGGCCGACCCGGCGCATCTGGCGACGCTGCTCCCGGAGCACCAGCGGATCTGCCACCTCTGCCGTGAGGTCAAGTCGGTGGCCGAGGTGTCGGCGCTGCTGTCGATGCCGCTCGGTGTGGCCCGGATTCTCGTCGCGGACCTGGCGGAAGCCGGCATGGTGGCCATCCACCAGCCGGGCAACGGAGAGGCCGGCGGCGCGCCGGATGTGACACTGCTCGAAAGGGTGCTCAGTGGACTTCGCAAGCTCTAGCGGCGGTGCGGCCCGGGCCACCACCTCGGCGAAGATCGTGGTGGCGGGCGGTTTCGGCGTGGGTAAGACCACGTTCGTCGGTGCCGTTTCGGAGATCAACCCGCTGCGCACGGAAGCCGTGATGACGTCCGCGTCCGCGGGCATCGACGATCTGACGCACACCGGCGGCAAGACCACCACGACGGTGGCCATGGACTTCGGCCGTATCACCCTGGACCAGGACCTGATCCTGTACCTCTTCGGTACCCCCGGTCAGGACCGGTTCTGGTTCATGTGGGACGACCTGGTCCGCGGCGCGATCGGCGCCGTCGTCCTGGTGGACACCCGGCGTCTCGCCGACTGCTTCCCGGCCGTCGACTACTTCGAGAACAGCGGCCTGCCCTTCGTCATCGCCCTCAACGGCTTCGACGGACACCAGCCGTACACACCGGACGAGGTGCGCGAGGCCCTGCAGATCGGCCCCGACACCCCGATCATCACGACGGACGCCCGCCACCGCGCGGATGCCAAGAGCGGTCTGATCACGCTCGTGGAGCACGCGCTGATGGCCCGGCTGAAGTAGCCGAAAGCTCTCCGCAAGTCGGCATGGGCATACGGCAGTTGCCGTAGTCACACGGGGGTGGACTGTGTCCTTTGACACGATCCACCCCCGTGTTCATAACGTTTCGACAGAGAATTGACCCGGCTTCGACACCCGATGCGTTCGACCGGTATCACTGTGCTCACATGAGCCCCGCCTTTTGACGGGGCTCGCTCTTTATGCCCGTTTTATCTGCGGCTTGGACCACTCGGAATGGCTCATTCCGAGTGTTTGGAACGCGGCCGGTCCCCGTGCTGCAATTCGACGAAACTCCCGAGTAGTACGGCCCTGAACAAAAAACGGCACAGCGTAGGTGCCGACGCCGAGAGGTTGTTGGTCGAGTGAGGCGTAGCAGCAAGGGCTCCGCAGTTCAGTCGGAGCGGGGCAACTTCACCCCGCCGCCGCGCACCGCGGCGTCACCCGCCGATGTGTCCGCACAGGCACCGGCCGGTGGCAGCACCAGTCGGCTGTCCCCCCGCAACTGGCGGGTGCCCACCCGGCTGAACGCGATCCTTCTGATCCCTGTACTGGTCGGCCTCGTCATGGGCGGCTTCCAGGTGAAGGGGTCGATCGACACGTGGAATGAGGCCCAGGACGCCGAGAAGACCGCGCTGATCGTCCGCGCGGCCTCGGAGTACGGGCAGGCACTGCTCAACGAGCGTGACCTCTCCGCGCAGTCCCTGTTGTCGAACAAGCGTGACGCCGCGATCGTCTCCCAGGTGCGTGCCACCACCGACGCCGCCGCCGCCAAGTTCGACGACGCCGTGCAGAACATGCCGAAGAAGCAGGGCCTGGAGCGCCGTCTCCAGCTGTTCAAGCAGGAGGAGCCCAAGCTCCCCGATCTGCGCAAGGCCGCCTACGCCGAGGCCATGGACCCGGTGAAGACGGAAGAAGGCTACGTCAAGGTTCAGCACTCCCTGATGGAGTTCTGCAACGAGCTCGGCCTCGGCACCGGCAACATCACCAGCTACGGCCGTACGGTCTACGCGCTCGAGCTGGCCAAGGCAGCAGAATCGCTTCAGCGCTCCATCGGTATGCACCTGCTGGTGCGCCCGAGCCAGGAGGGCCCCAAGTTCGACGCCCAGGTCAAGGCGTTCGGCTCGTACAACTACCTGGAGCAGATCGCCCTCGGCGAGTTCGTCTCCGGTGGCACGGAGGCCGACTCCGCGCGGCTGAAGCAGGTCATGGCCGCCAAGGCGGCCGAGGGTGCGAAGAAGCTGAAGACCGCCAAGGCGCAGGCCGACGCGGCCGGTGTGCCGTTCGTCGCGCCGCCCAGCATCGACGGGTCGGTCTTCGACGGGATGGCCCAGCAGATCGGCCAGGGCAAGTCGCCCGAGAAGCTGGCCGCCAAGGGCATCACGCCCGAGACCTGGATGGCCGCCGCGACCGCCAAGTTCGACGGCTACACCACGGTCGAGGAAGAGCTCGTCGACAAGGCGGTGACCGAGGCCGCGGACATCTCGTCCAGTGCCAAGACCGACGCCATCGTCAATGCCGCGATCGTGCTGGTCGCCCTGCTGGCCGCGTTCGTCCTGGCCGGGCTCATGGCCCGCCAGATGAGCCGCTCGATGCGCCAGCTGCGTACCGCCGCCTTCGGGATCGCCGAGCAGCGGCTGCCGATGCTCGTCGACCAGCTGTCGCGGACCGAGCCCGGCCGGGTCGACACCCGGGTCCAGCCGATTCCGATCACCAGCCGGGACGAGATCGGCGAGGTCGCCCGCGCCTTCGACCAGGTGCACCGCGAGGCGGTGCGGCTCGCGGCCGAGCAGGCCATGCTGCGGGGCAACGTCAACGCGATCTTCACCAACCTGTCGCGCCGCAACCAGTCGCTGATCGAGGGCCAGTTGACCCTCATCACCGACCTGGAGAACAACGAGGCCGACCCGGACCAGCTGGAGAGCCTCTTCCGGCTCGACCACCTGGCCACCCGTATGCGCCGCAACGGCGAGAACCTCCTCGTTCTCGCCGGCGAGGAGCCGGGCCGCCGCTGGAACCAGCCGGTTCCGCTGGTCGACGTCCTGCGGGCCGCCTCATCCGAGGTGGAGTCGTACGAACGCATCGAGCTCTCCGGTGTCCCGGAGACCGAGATCCACGGTCAGGCCGTCACCGACCTCGTGCACCTGCTTGCCGAGCTGCTGGAGAACGCCACCACGTTCTCCTCGCCGCAGACCAAGGTCCGTGTCACCGCGACCCGGCTGCCGGACAGCCGCGTGATGGTCGAGATCCACGACAAGGGCATCGGCCTCACCGCCGAGGACTTCGCGGACATCAACCACAAGCTGGCCAACCCGCCGACCGTGGACGCCGCGGTCTCCCAGCGGATGGGGCTCTTCGTGGTCGGCCGCCTCGCCGACCGGCACGGCATCCGGGTCCAGCTGCGCCCCTCGGGCGAACAGGCCGGAACGACCTCGCTGGTCATGCTGCCGGACGCGATCACCCACGGCGGCGGGGGCGAGGGCCTCGGCTCCGTCGGCCCTCAGGACGACTTCACCGTCTCCTCGATCATCCCGCAGCAGGCGTCGTTCGAGCCGGAGCCGCAGCAGCCCCGGCTGCGCACGGCGGCCGAGCTCGGCTTCGACGACTCGCGGTACGAGCAGCCGGCCGACGCCGCGCAGCTGGACCCGGTCGGCCGCTCGCTCATGCGTGAGGAGCGCAGGGCGGCGCTGGAGGCCCAGACGGGCGGAGAGCACCCGCAGTTCGCGGACGCCTCCTTCTCGGACGCCGCGTACGCGCAGGACGCGTACGCAGGGGAGCCGCAGCAGGAGCAGGAGCAGTACGCACAGGCCGCGTACGACAGTTCCTACGACCCGTACCGCGGCGACACCGGCTATCCGGAGCACTCCGACTACGCACCGCAGAACGGCTATCCGGAGGCGACATATGCCACCCCGGAGAGCGCCCAGCAGGGTTACGACGAAGAGTTCGCAGCCCAGCCCCACCAGGAAGAGTGGGCAGATCAGGGCACGTACCAGGACGCGTACGAGCCCACACCGCAGGCTGAACCGGAATCTGTGCCCAGCGCTCCCGCGGAGCCGCAGGAGCGCGTAGGCTTCGACCGTCCGGGCCCCACCCCGAACGCCGGCCACGAGCTGACCGATGCCGGTCTGCCGCGCCGGGGCGGTCAGCAGCACTGGCAGCCCACCGGCCGCGGAAACGAGCAGCCCGTCCCAGCCGAGCAGCAGCCGCCGCAGCAGGAGTTGCCGCAGCGGCTGTCGCCCGCGCAACAGGACGGGAACGGCTCCGACGACTGGCGCTCGAAGAACGACGAGCGCTGGGAGCGGGCCGAGAAGCTCCGGGAGCCGAAGGCGGGCGGGGTCACCCCGTCCGGACTTCCCCGGCGAGTGCCCAAGGCCAATCTGGTCGAGGGCACGGCGGAGCAGACCCAGCAGGGTGGCCCTCAGGTCTCCCGCGCCCCTGAGGACGTCCGGGGCAGGTTGAGCAACCTGCGCCGGGGCATTCAGAGGGGACGTAACGCTGGTTCGGACGCAAGTAATACCTACAACCAGGAGCGTTAGTGTGAGCCCGATGAGCCAGGCGGCGCAGAATCTCAACTGGTTGATCACCAACTTCGTGGACAACACCCCCGGGGTGTCCCACACCGTGGTGGTCTCCGCCGACGGACTCCTGCTGGCCATGTCCGAGGGATTCCCGCGCGACCGTGCCGACCAGCTGGCGGCCGTTGCTTCCGGTCTGACCTCGCTGACCGCGGGCGCCTCGCGGATCTTCGAGGGCGGCGCCGTGAACCAGACCGTTGTGGAGATGGAGCGCGGATTCCTCTTCATCATGTCCATCTCTGACGGATCTTCGCTCGCAGTTCTTGCACATCCGGACGCCGATATCGGTCTGGTTGGGTACGAAATGGCACTTCTGGTCGACCGTGCGGGCAGTGTCCTCACACCCGACCTCCGCGCCGAACTGCAGGGAAGTCTTCTTAACTAATAGACAGACGGTGCGTTTCGCGCCACCGCGCCATAGGGTGCGTTGGCGCGGCCCCACTGGGACCGGGACCGGCAGTCGGAGGAGGAAACGTGGCAACACCCCCAAGCGGACACCAGTACGACGGTGGTCAGCGGGTACCGGGTGAGCACGGGGACAACCGTTTCAACTTCCCCTCCACGCCCAGCAGACAGGGCTCGCAGCAGCCCTATCAGCCGCCTCAGCAGCCGTATCCGCCCCGACAGGCACAGGGCGGCGGGTGGCCGCAGGCCCAGGACGGTGGGTGGCCCCAGCAGCCGCAGCAGCCGCAACACCCTCAGCGGCCGCGACGGTTGGACGCGCCCCAGCAGCCCCGGATTCAGCCGGTGCAGCCGCGGCGGGCCCCCGAGCCCGCCGCGCCGACGGCGCACAACCCGCTGGTCCGTCCGTACGCCATGACCGGCGGCCGGACCCGACCGCGATACCAGCTCGCCATTGAGGCGTTGGTCAGTACCACGGCCGATCCGTCCCGGCTGCAAGGGCAGTTGCCCGAGCACCAGCGGATCTGCCGGCTGTGCTTCGAGATCAAGTCGGTTGCCGAGATCTCGGCGCTTCTCTCGATCCCCCTCGGCGTTGCCCGGATCCTCGTAGCCGACCTGGCCGAGGCCGGACTCGTCGCTATCCATCAGCCCGGCGGCGACGAGTCCGCCGGCGGCCAGCCAGATGTGACACTGCTCGAAAGGGTGCTCAGTGGACTTCGCAAGCTCTAGCGGCGGAGCAGCCCGCTCCACTACCTCCGCGAAGATCGTGGTGGCAGGGGGCTTCGGCGTGGGTAAGACCACGTTCGTCGGTGCCGTTTCGGAGATCAACCCGCTGCGCACCGAAGCCGTGATGACGTCCGCGTCCGCGGGCATCGACGATCTGACGCACACCGGGGACAAGACCACCACGACGGTGGCCATGGACTTCGGCCGTATCACCCTGGACCAGGACCTGATCCTGTACCTCTTCGGTACCCCCGGTCAGGACCGGT
>NZ_JBHVEE010000068.1:0-50754 GCF_042802415.1 Streptomyces sp. NPDC057486
CCCGTGCCGCCGGTCGCGCCCGTGCCGCCGGTCGCGCCCGTGCCGCCCGTCGCGCCCGTGCCGCCCGTCGCGCCCGTGCCGCCCGTCGCGCCCGTGCCGCCCGTCGCGCCCGTCGGCTGCTGCCCTGGAGGCAGGTTCACGTTCACAAGCAAATTCTGTAGTTGTTGTTGCAGTTGCTGTTGCCGCTGTTGCTGCTGCTGCTGTTGCTGTTGCTGTTGCTGCGGCCGGAACGCAGGACTACACACCGACGTGAACCCGATGGCGTAGCCCGCCCTGAACGCCGTTTGCTGGTTCAGGGGAATCAGCGGCAGATGGCTGGCGACCCTGCTCAGGCACAACGCGCGGCCATCGACTTGGCCGTTCGCCACGCCGAGGTTGAACCCGGGGTCGCCAGGCCCTACCGAGGGTGCTTTCGAGGGGCTCGCAGCGGCGGGCTGGGGTGGGGCGCCGAACGCTTCCCCGGCGAAACCCGTAGGCAACGCCAGCGAGGCGATAAATACTGGTCCGAGCCCGAAAAGGTACCGCTTCCCACGCATGGCTTTCTCCCTTCGACTGCTGGAACGAAAGGCAGGCGTTCGTTGCAGGAACGGTGTCCCTTCTCAGCACCCCGCCGCACGGCCGAACGCCCACTCCCGCAGCAGCATCACACGTGGCCGAGCACGCATCCAGAAACCGACTATCCTAGGAGTGGGGGTCCCAGGTAATCACCATCCGCAAATATCGCCCAGCAGAGAGAACGACGGATGAATTACGACCAACGGCGAGCGGAGCTCGCGGACTTCCTCAGAACACGGCGGCGAGCACTTCAGCCGGAAGAGGTCGGGCTTCCACCACGGGCATCGCGACGAACCCCCGGGCTGCGGCGGGAAGACGTCGCCGACCTCGCAGGAATCAGCGCCTGCTGGTACTCACGCCTTGAACAGGCCCGGAACATCAGAGTGTCCGGCCACGTCCTCGACTCGCTGGCCGAAGCCCTACGCCTCAACACCGAAGAACGTGAATACCTGCTGGCCCTGGCACACGGGGACGCCCCTTCCAGCGCGAGTGTTTCCCCGGACGGTGTGCCTCCAGCCCTCCAGCGCATCCTGGACAGCCAGCAACCGCATCCGGCCATCGCCCTCGGTCCCCGTTTCAACATTCTTGCCTGGAACCAGGCCAGAACCGATGTCTACGGGGATCTGACCAAAATCCCTCCTGAGCATCGTCACATCCTGTGGCTTTTCTTCGGCGGCTACCTGCGGGACCTGATTCAGAACTGGGAGCCGAGCGCTCGCTCCGTCCTGGCAGAGTTCCGCGCAGCCACCGGAGTCTACGTCCAAGAACCATGGTTCACCGCGCTGGTCCGCGAACTGAGCCAGAACAGCGCGGAATTCCGCAAATGGTGGCAGCAGCACGAAATCGAAAGGCACCACGTCACCACCCGGGAGGTGAAGCATCCTTTTGTCGGCCGCATGCTGCTGGAGGAGAGTGCCCTCGTTGTCGATGACCGCTCAGGCCGGCGGATCATTCTCGAGATCCCGCAACCGGGAACCGGCACCGAGAACAAGCTGACGGCACTTTCCTGGCGCTCCCACCGGGTACAGGCTCCGCCGTGCCATGTGCTTCAACGGCCGGCCTCGGGGAACGGCGGAACAACCACTGCCGAACGTGAGGACAGTCGTGGTGCGATCAGTGCCGCAGAGCCGCCCCCACGTCGACCTTGACCTCACCCGACAGCTTGCGGTTGCTGCGGGCGATGGCGTCCTTGGAGGACTTCGGCCCGACGTCGTCGATCGTCACCACCACCATGTCGAGCAGGTTGCCGTTCGCGTCACGGAAGGAGACCTGCACGGCGTAGGACTTCGGCGAGTCGGTGCCGTTCGTCACGGTGATCTTCGAGGTGGCGCGGCCGTCGTGATCGGTGCTCACCGCGCCGAGCTTGACGTCGTGCTTGGCGTTCACGCCGTTCTTGAAGCCTCTTAGTTTCTCGCCCGCGGCAGCCGTCGCCGAAGCCACCACGTCGGAACCCCTGGATGCCGCCGACGCTGCGGCGGAGGCCGCCTCGGACGCCTTGGTGGAGGCGCCGCCGCCGTCCGAACAGGCACCGGCGGTCGACATCACGGCCGTCGTCAGCAGCACGGCCCACAGGCCTCGCGCGGCTTTCCTCGTCATCGTGCCTCCCAGCACTCGCCCGTCGCCCCAGTCAACGGGTTCGCAGACCGCACCGCATGCCCCGTACGCCGGACGGGTGAAGGGCCGGGTGGAAGCGGAGGCCCCACGGCCGTCTGCGGCGGGCTCTGAACCGGGTGGTCGGGTGTGTGCCCATGCGCCTGTGCCCCCGGCCTCCGGGGGCACAGGCTTCCGGTCCTTCAGCGGCCGTAGCGGATCAGGGCGCGGACCATGCGGCAGGTGGTGTCGGACGGCGGGTGGATGCCGATGCGCTCGGCAGTCGTGCGTATCGTGTCGTTGTCAGCGTTCGACGGGTGGTAGACGCCCGTGTCGAGCAGGGCGATCGCCAGGCGCATGGCCTTCAGGCGGCGGTTGTGGGAGACGTACCACTCGCGGGGTCGGCCCGCGGGGAGCGGCTTCTTCTGCAGGGGCTTGTGGAGCGGCTTGGTCGTGACTGCGGCAACGGCCATGGGCATCCTCCTGGCACGGTCGTGGAACCCTCACGAACTACCTCCATTTTACGACCCACCACTGACAATCGCCCCTGGCCAGAGGGGCTTTCGCGAGGTACGTCGAGTACCGTTGGCCCCATGGAGATCTGGATCAATCCCGCATGTTCCAAGTGCCGAAGTGCGGTGCAGTTGCTCGACGCCGAGGGCGCCGAATACACCGTCCGCCGCTATCTGGAGGATGTGCCGTCGCCGGACGAGATCCGGGCCGTACTCGACCGGCTCGGGCTGGAGCCGTGGGACATCACGCGGACGCAGGAAGCGGACGCGAAGGAGCTCGGGCTCAAGGAGTGGCCGCGCGAGGCCGGTTCACGGGAGCGGTGGATCACGGCACTCGCCGAACATCCGAAGCTGATCCAGCGGCCGATCATCACGGCGGAGGACGGGACGGCCGTCGTGGCGCGTACGGAGGAAGCCGTGCGGGACGCTCTGGGGCGTTGAGCCCTGCCGGAATCACTCAGTCAGCAGGAAGCTCTCGATCCTGCGGTTGAGTTCGGCGGCGTCCGGGGCGTGCAGCGGCAGCGTGTGGTGCGTGGCGCCCGGGATCGTCGCCGTCCGAGCGTGCGGGAGCAGCCGGGTCGCGGTGGTGGCGACCCGTGCGGCGTTGTGGGCTCGGCTGTTCTCGGCCGTAAGGATCAGGGTCGGCACGTTCAGCGTGCTCAGGGCCTCGGGAGCGGGGCGCGGGCCGTTGACCGGGCGGGCGGTCGGGAAGTCTGCGGCCGTCTCGCGCAGGTGCAGCCATGCCGGGTCGAGCGTGGCGCCGGCGGTCTCCCAGTTCATGAAGGTGCGCGTGCGCTTCGCGCTGGGGCGGAGCAGCATCGGCAGTGCATGCAGCAGATAACCGGGGCGGAAACCGGCGAAGCACTGGGTCGGGTCCACGAGGATCAGCCTTCGGACGCGGTCGGGTGCGTGCAGGGTGTGGTGGAGTGCGATCCAGGCGCCGTAGGAATGGCCGCAGAGTGCTGTCGATGCGGTGTTCAGGGCGTCCAGCACGGCGTCCAACCAGGCCGTCAGGTCCGGCACCGTACGGATCGGGCGCTCCCCCGCCGCACTGCGGCCCGGATCGCCGATGAGGTCGACGGCGTGGACCCGATGGGTGCGCCCCAGGTGGGCGGCCTGGGCGAACCAGACGGTGGAGGTGGAGCCGCCCCCCGCCAGGAGCACCAGGGGCGGGGCGCCCTCGGGGCCGTAACTGTTGATACGGGTGGTGCCGTACGGGGTGGGGACGTCGGAGTGGGTCGTTCCGACGGGCCACTTGGCCGCCAGGACCTCGTCGTACGCCGAGAGGAACGACTCGGAGACGGCCGTTGCGGTTGATCCGGATGGCGTGGTTGCCATGGAGTGCCTCCCGAGGGTGAGCGCCCTTGGATATTATCTCGTTGAGCGAGATAATAGGGGAAGGAGATCTCATGGGCGAGCAGAGTTCCGAGATGGAGATCGTTCATCTGCTGCGCAAGGTGACCGTCGAATTCGGCCTGCGTCAGGCCGAGTTCGCGAGTCGCAACGACATGCACCCCACCGACGTGCGCGCCCTGATCTGCCTGCTCGACGCCGAGCGGGCGGGCACCGACGCGACCGCCGGGTGGCTCGGTGCGCAGCTCGGACTCAACTCCGCAGGCACCACCGCCGTCATCGACCGGCTGGAAAGGCTCGGCCACCTCACCCGCACCCGCGACCCGCGCGACCGTCGACGGGTGCTGCTGGCGGTGGACCCACGGGCGGTGGAGCTGGGGTGGGAGTTCTTCGGCCGGCTGATCGAAACCACGGTGACAGTGCTGCGCGACTTCGACGAGAGTGAGACAGAAGCCGTGCGGCGTTTCCTGTCCGCCGCGCACCAGGCGGTCACCGCCATTCGCTGACCGGCAGGCGATCGAGGGGGCCCGTTCGCGATCCGGTTCCGTGGCGGCATCGTCACCGGCGCCGCCCGCAACCCCGCCGCCACCGCTGACGTCCCGCTGCGGCTGTTCCGCTCCTCCTACACCCGGAAGGGCAGCGCGGCGATCGACCGGTCCCGGCGCGCCGGGATCCTGGCCAGTGCTGTCGGTGAGCAACTGTGTTGGGAAGCAGTCGACTTGGAACTGCGGGCCGAGGCAGAGGCCCGGACGGAGCTTCGGACCCGGTTGATGTGGACGTGGCAGAAGTCTGCGGTACGACGGCTGAAACGAACGCGCCTGTTACTCGTACGTAGGGACACACGCACCGCATCCGGCCCGAGCGCACCAGGTGTTCCGGCCGGGGACAGGAGCCTTACGTGTCACGCAAGAAGACCCTCAGCCGCAAGAAGAAGCTCGCCCTGCTGATCGGGGCCGCCGCGCTCGCCGGTGGGACGGCGGCCGTACTGACCGGGACCAGCCAGGCGGCGCAGTCGCCGCCGGCGGACCGGGCCTCGTCGGTCGTCTGCACCGGACTCGCCACTGCTCTCGGCAACAACGAGAAGTTCATCGCCGGCCAGCGGACCGACCCGGATGCCCAGTCGGCTGCGCGGATCGCCAACCGGGAAGCCGTGATCGCGCAGATCCGACGCCAGCAGGCCGCCTCGGGGTGCGGTGGGGAGGCATCGGCGGGGGCGGCCGTGGACCCAGCCGCGTCCGCACCGGCGTCGGCGCCCGGGGCCGCGGCCCCGGCGTCCCCCGGCGGAGTGGGCCGGACCACCGGTGACGTCGTCTGTGCCGGGTCCACCGTGACACTGTCCGGCGAGGGTGGCGCCCCCGCCGCGTCCAGCAATCAGTTCCCCGTCGGCACCGAGCTCAGGGTGACCAATCTCGACAACGGCAAGTCCACCACGGTGACGGTCACTTCGCCCTCCGGCAGCTGCGCGTTGCTGAACAACGCCGCCTTCGAGCAGGTCCGCGAGCCGGGCAAGTTCCTGATCCGCCGTGCCCGCATCGAGCGCGTGGGCTGACCCGCCCGGGCGGTGCCCGCACGGTGCGGACGGTCTCTCCCGCCGTTCAGGACCGTGCGGGCACCGGCCCCGCCTTGGCCCCCGCCTCGGCCAGCAGCTCGGTCAGCCGCAGCCCGAACCGTACGTCGCAGGGGTGCGGAACCCCTGTACGTACCGCTTCGAGCAGCGCATCCACCGCCACCTGGAACGACCCCACCGCATCCCCCCACCCAGGCAGCGTGGCGACCCCCGCCTCCCCCCGGAGCTCGATCTCCGTACCCACGGCTCCCGGCGGCGCGGCCAGCGCGAGCGTCACCGTGCTGGATGCGCCGGAGTCATGACGGAGGATCAGATGTGTGGTGTCGGCGGGCCCTCGGGCCGCGGTCAGTTCCGTCACATCGCCGAGCACCGGCAGCAGCACCGACAGCGCATGCGGACCGACGTCCCACAGACCGCCCTTGTCACGGCGCCACGGAGACGCCGCGTACTCGCTGTCCGCACCGGGGGCGTACAGCGCGCCGATCCACTGGGCACGGGCGGTGAACCACCCGTCCCGGGCGGCCTGTTCGGCGATCCAGTCGGACGTCTCCTTCGCGAACCGCAGTGTGCAGAACACGACCGACGCGACCCGCGCCCGGTCGGCGGCCTCGGCGACCTCCCGGGCCCCGGCCACGGTCGTCGCGATCGGCTTGTCCATCAACAGGTGACACCCGGCGGCCGCGGCGCGCGCCGCCAGCGGGGCCTGGACGTCCGGCGGCAGGGCGAACGCGACGGCGTCACTCACGGCGAGAAGTTCGTCGACGCCCGCGTCACCGGAGTACGCCGTGGCGCCATGGGCGACCGCGAGCGCCTCCGCCGCCTCGGGGCGGCGCCCCCACACGCCGCTGAGCACGACGTCGGGATGGGTGGCGAGGGCGGGTGCCTGGGTGTTCCGGGCCCAGGGGCCCGTACCGAGAAGGCCGATACGCAGGGGAGCGGCGGGTGGTGTCGTCATGGAGGCCAGTCTGCCCGGTCCGCTCACGACCTGATCCACTCTCCGTCGTGCACCAGGTCGTTATCAGGTGGCGGTGTGCGACGGCCCGCGGTTACGTTGGCGGAGCCGGCCGCGGGACTCCGGCTGCGACTTCCGGGACGTGCCTCTGAAGCAGTGATTTCGCTGATCGCGCCCCCATTCCCCGGCCGGCTTCCACATATCCGCATGCGGCGGCGGAACGTCACGGGGGAAGAGGATGACCGACACGGACACGTACGCCGACCTCATCGCCGCCGAGGACGTGCTCCTCTTCGTCCATGCGGCGATCACCGCGACCGGACAGCGTGAGTTCCACTCGGAGGCGTACCAGCAGCAGCTCTCACTGGACTTCCTGCACGAGTACGTGAGGGTCAACTACCGCAAGGTGTACGCCGCTTCGCTCGCCCTCGACATCAATGACCACAACGCCGCGCGCATCGTGCAGGGGTTGCTGGAGACCGCCGCCGAGGCGACCGTGGAGGAGCGGCGCACCGAGGGCCGGCTGATCGCGGCCCGGCTGGCCCGGCTTCCTCCGCAGCGCGTCTACCGGCTGTTCCGGGCGCTGCGGAGCGCCGAGGTCAACAACCGGCGCACCCGCGCGATCATGCGCGACTGGCTGGCTTCCCGGCCGGACCTGGCACACGATGCGGTGAAGTACCGCAACGGTCTGAGGACCGCCGCCCGCCATGTCCATCTGCCCCTCGGCGACCCGGACTCCGAGGCGCCGCACGAGCTCGGCGACTTCCTGTTCCGGCCCGGCCGACTGCCGCGCTACCGGCACCGGCTGCTCGACGCCTGGCGTCGCGCCCACTACGAGCAGGGCGCTGTCGACGAACTGCCGTTCACCGTCGCCGAGGGGTTCGCGGCCAAGCACGGCATGAAGCGTGAGGCGTTCCTGGAACGGATGGTGCCACGGATGACGCGGCTGGAGCGGCTGCGCACCCAGGGGCAGCGGAGCACGGACGGCGGGACGGAGCTGCCCGCCGGGGTGGACCTGACCGTGATGCCGCTGACCCGGCTCGCCCTGTACGTCCTGTCCCTGGGCTTCGGGACACGGCACGCCCACCGTCAACACCTGACGCGGGCGCTGCGCACCGCCGCCCGTCGCGCCGCCGGTTCCCATGCCGGGAGCTGGGGCCGGGTCGCCGCAGTGCTGGACGACAGCTATTCGTCGTCCGGGTCCGGGGAGAAGCGGCGTCGTCCGCTGGCCGTGGCACTGGCCTGCCACTTCCTGCTGGAGGCGCTGGCCGCGCCCGGTGCGTACACCCCGTTGTGGACCTCGGGCTCCACCGATCCGCTTCTCGTGCGGCCGTGGGGTCCGACCCCGCTGGGCACCCGGATCCTCGACGCCCTCGAGCACAGGCCCGACCGGCTGGTCATCGTCTCGGACGGCTGGGACAACGCGCCGCCCGGGCTGGCCGGTGAGGTGCTGCGGGTGTGGCGGACCCGGTTGGATCCGGACCGGCACACGACTGTGGTCCACGTGAACCCTGTATACGAAGCGGACGGTTTCGACGTGCGACGGCTCGCGCCGAGCGTGCCGACGGCCGGTATCCGCGACGCCGAGGATCTGCCCGCGCTGGTGGAGATCGCGCGGTTCGCGGAGGGGCGCACGGGAGCGGCGGCCCTGCACGCCTATCTGGACCGGCAGGTCGCACGTTTCGTGGCCGGCCACGGAGCGAGGGGACAAGGGGGCCGAGGAGAGTGAACAGGCTGGAACTGGCCGGGCTCACGGTCCGGCCCGCCCAGGTGTGGGGCGGCATCCGGCTGGTGCCGCTGGTGCGTGAGGAGCCCGTCGCGGGGCTGCGGCTGCATCAGGAGATCTACCGGGGCTTCGGCAGCAGCGTCGTCGACACCGGCCCGCGGACGCACTACACGTCATACATCCCGCACGGTCTCGTCGCCGACTGGTCGGGGCTGCGTACCGAGCCGGACGGCGCCGGTACGGGCCGGCAGAGTGCCGCGTACGGTACCCAGCTCGGCAGCGGTGACCCGGGCGCCGGTGCCCGCCCGCCCGTCACCGCGCCGCTGCCGCGCCACCGGCACCGCCATCACCGCATGGCCAAGCGGCAGCCCGGCAACCGGCTGCGCTTCCTGCCGCTGCACCTCGCACTGGAGGGCTATCTCTCGCTGCACTTCGGCGGCCCGGCCATCGCCTGGGAGGAGTGGTCGCGGCAGGCACTGCGCGACGGCCTCTCGCCGCGCGCCGAGGACGCGTACATGGGGTGGTCGGTGCGCGGTCTCGGCGACGCGCTGCGTGTCTTCGAGATCCATCCCCGCCAGTGCGGGGTGATGGTGTACGCGGCCGATGCGCTCGCCGCCGCCTTCGTGCTGCCGCACCCGGACGACTACCGCCTTCTGCACGCCTCGCTCGTCGAGGATCTGTACGGGGAGCTCATCCATCAGTACGCGCTGTACGGCGGTCCGGTCCCGGAGTTCGGAGCGCGGATCGCCGACGGTGCACGGGTGCGGACGCTCGCCGATCTCCGGGCGGCGGCACGGGCGCAGGAGCGGGAGTGGCGGGAGGCGCACGACGCGCTGTTCGCGCGCGAGCTGCTGGACACGTCGTACGCCTTCGACCGGATCCACCGGATGGGGCCGTTCACGCTGTGGCGGTTCCTGCCGCCGTTCACCCGGAACCGGGGCGGCCGGCACATCGGCGAGACGATCACCGACCACAAGGGGCAGGTCACGTATCTGAAGACGTTCCGGCTCTCCGACGCACAGGTGCGGCGCGGCCATCTGCTGCACACGCTCTCCGACGCCGACTGGCGGCTCGCGCCCGCGGCCGCGGCGCTGGGCAGCACCGAGGAGGAGCTGGTGCGCCGGATCCGGGCCGCCGGTTTCGAGGGGCTCCTCAAGGCCCACGTACAACGCGGGAAACCTCGGTAACACGGGGTTCACATATGGGCAACGGACGGGAAATCGCGTCTTGCGAAGCTGCGCTGCAGAGACCGGACCGCAGACCGCAGCACCGCAGCACCCCCAAAGGATGGCTTCCGTGACGTTCAAGGCTGAGTACATCTGGATCGACGGCACCGAGCCGACCGCCAAGCTTCGTTCGAAGACGAAGATCATGGCAGGCGAGTCCTCGGGAGACGTCGCGGAGCTGCCCATCTGGGGCTTCGACGGATCCAGCACCAACCAGGCCGAGGGTCACGCCTCCGACCGTGTGCTGAAGCCGGTCTTCTCCTGCCCGGACCCCATCCGCGGCGGCAACGACGTCCTCGTCCTGTGCGAGGTCTTCAACATCGACATGACGCCGCACGAGTCCAACACGCGCGCCGCCCTGCGTCCGGTCGCCGAGCAGTTCGCCGCCCAGGAGCCGATCTTCGGCATCGAGCAGGAGTACACCTTCTTCGACGGCCACCGCCCGCTCGGCTTCCCCGTGGGCGGCTTCCCGGCCGCGCAGGGCGGCTACTACTGCGGTGTCGGCTCCGACGAGATCTTCGGCCGCGAGATCGTCGAGAAGCACCTCGACAACTGCCTGCAGGCGGGTCTGGGCATCTCCGGTATCAACGCCGAAGTCATGCCGGGCCAGTGGGAGTTCCAGGTGGGCCCGCTCTCCCCGCTGGAGGTCTCCGACCAGCTGTGGATCGCGCGCTGGCTCCTCTACCGCACCGCCGAGGACTTCGACGTCTCCGCGACCCTGGACCCGAAGCCGGTCAAGGGCGACTGGAACGGCGCGGGTGCGCACACCAACTTCTCCACCAAGGCGATGCGCGAGGGTTACGACGCGATCATCACCGCGTGCGAGTCGCTGGGTGAGGGCTCGAAGCCGATGGACCACGTCAAGAACTACGGCGCGGGCATCGACGACCGCCTCACCGGCCTGCACGAGACCGCCCCGTGGAACGAGTACAGCTACGGCGTCTCCAACCGCGGCGCCTCGGTCCGTATCCCGTGGCAGGTCGAGCAGGACCAGAAGGGCTACATCGAGGACCGCCGCCCGAACGCCAACGTCGACCCGTACGTCGTCACGCGGCTGATCGTCGACACCTGCTGCGCGGCGCTGGAGAAGGCCGACCAGGTCTGACCCGGCACCGACCCGGTCCGAAGGGGCGCCCACCGGAGACGGGGGGCGCCCCTTCGGCGTGCCCGGTCCGCTGTCAGTGGCGTGTGCCAGGGTTGGCCCATGCTCGACATCAAGGCGGAGACCGAGAACCGGCAGACGCACACCCGCATTTCGGCGCAGGCGCTGAGCGATCTGGTGCACCGGATCGGCGGGGAGGGCGACCACTTCCTGGTGGTCCAGCGGGTTCCGGACCGACCGGGCTGCTATGTGCAGACCTGGCACGAACACGGCGGGGACTACCAGTTGGAGTACCGCGACGGTGTTCCCGAGCGGCACTTCCGGGTGGCGGCCGACTCCCCGGAGCGAGTCGCCGAGGTGATGACGCGCTGGGCGCGCCGGGAGCCGGAGTGGGATGCGGGGATCGTCTGGGAGAGCGCGGGCATGCCCGCCGACGAGCCCGTGCCCGCGATACCCGCGGAGATCGAGGAACAGCTGACGGAGCGGGTCCGGCTGGCACTGCACTGCGGCTACGGCACGGTGAAAAGCCTGACCGAACTCGCCGAGGACCACCTCGTCGAGGACGGCGTCCATCCGGTGACGACGGCCCAGGCGCGCCGGCTGGTGGAGCGGCTGTGGCTGGAGCGGGTCGACCAGCAGGAGCAGTGGACCGATGTGACGGACACGGACCGGCTGGAGCAGGCCTTCGCCCGGCTGGACGGGAGCGGCATCACGGCGCGGGAGCACTTCACCTGCTGCCGCTCCTGCGGGCTGAGCGAGATCCATGCGGACGGCGAGAAGGACGCCCGGGGCTTCGTCTTCTTCCATACGCAGATCACGGAGGCAGCGGCCGGCGGGCACGGGCTCTCGCTGTACTACGGCGGGTTCGACGGGTCGGAGGCGACCACCGTCGCCATCGGGCGGGAGGTCGCGGCGGCGCTCGGTGCGGCGGGGCTGACGGTGAAGTGGGACGGATCGCCCGACCAGGCGATCGAGGTGACCGACCTCGACTGGCGCAAGCGGCTCGTCGGCTGAGGCGGTGGAAGGAGCGCCCGGCGGGGTGAGGGCCGGGTGACGACGTGGTGAGGAACGTAACGCAAAGGGTCCGTATCGACGGGTGAGAGAGGCCTGCTGCGCCACCGCGTTGTCTGGTCTAATGGGGGCATGGTCGGCTTCCCGTACACCTCATCAGGTCGCAGTGACCTTGAGCCGTTCTGGCCCTCCCGTCAGCATCATGACTTCGACCGGGTGTGTTGCCGCGCGAGGAACGCGCAGGCCCTCTAACGCCGCTCACCCCGGCCTTCGGTCCGCGCGCACGACGCAAGTCCGTCCCTCGACGACTCCTTCGCGCGAAAGAGCTGACCCTCATGGCGAACACTCGTACCTTCTCCGCCGCCGCTGCCACCGCAGCGTCCACGGCGACCGCTGCGGCCAACCCCTCCGCCGGCTCCGTCCCTCCCAACCGTCACAGGCTGCGCGCCGTCGCCCCCGACGAGGTCGTCCAGCTGGCCGACGTGGCCGACTTCCTGCCGCCGGGCGCCACCTGGCTTCCGGCACCCCAGCACACCGTTCCGGCGCTGCCGGGCCGTCCGCCGATGATCGGCTACCTGGTCCTCGTACCGGCTGACCAGCAGCCCGCCGTCGCAGCCGCGGCCGCCGCGGCGCAGCGCATCGTGCCGGAGCCGCTGGTGACACCGGGGGCGGGGCCGGTGCGCATCGACAGTGTGCAGCGCACCGCGACGGTGGACGGGCGCACGCTCGACCTCACATTCCTCGAGTTCGAACTGCTCGCCCATCTGGTGGCGCATCCGCACCGGGTGCACACCCGAGACCAGTTGGTGACGACCGTCTGGGGCTACGGACACGTGGGTGACGGGCGCACCGTCGACGTCCACGTCGCCCGGCTGCGACGCAAGCTGGGCGCCGAGCACCGGCGGTCGATCCAGACGGTGCGACGCGTCGGCTACAAGTACACCCCCTGACGGACACGCACGCGAGGGGCCCTGCCCGACCGGTACGCACCCGGTCGGGCGGGGCCCCTTTCCGTGCGGGCGCGGTGGCATACGGGCGTCACCGCGCGCACCGACTTCCGGGACCCACTCCCGGAGCCGCAGGGCGAGGTCGCGAGGGTGGTGCTGGGTACACCTCTCCCGGGTGGTGAAACGGCTGACGCCGCGGACGCCCGTCGGGTGAGACTGTCCTCGGACCGGCGCTGCCGCGAAGGCCCGACAAGGGGAGAAGGACCATCATGAACGCGATTCGGAGCCGAGTTCGGCCCGCGCTGCTGGCCGCCGGGCGCGGGCTCGTCCTGTCGATCGTCGGCCCGGCCGGGTCGATCAGCCTCTTCGTGCTGACGGTGCTCTCGATCGCCTTCATTCCACTTGGCCTGGGACTCCTCACCACCCCGCGGGTGCTGGCCGCGGTCCGCAGGCACGCCAATCAGCGCCGACTGCTGGCGGCGACCTGGGCGGACGTCCGCATCCCGGTCCCCTACCGGCCCGTCCCGAAGAATCTGCGCGGCGGGCTCACGGGCCGGGTGGAGCGCACCATGCTGATGCTGAAGGACCCGGCGACGCGGCGGGACATCCAGTGGCTCCTGGTCGACATGACGGCCGGCTCCGTGGTGGCAGTCGTGGCCGCCGGGCTGATGTTCTATCCGGTGGAGGGGGTCGTCCTGGCGGCGGGCCTGTGGCGGGTCTTCACCGACGACACCTACTGGTACGGATTCGTGCCGGTCGACAGCCAGGCGACGGCGCTGGCCGCGGCGGCGCTCGGTGGGGTGCTCTTCCTCATCGGTCTCGGAGCGAGCGAACCGCTGCTCCGGCTGCACTTCGTGATCGCCCGTTCGGTGCTGGCGCCCACCCATGAGCAGGAGTTGGCCCGGCGGATCGACCGGCTCACCGAGACCCGGCACGAGGCCGTGGACACCGCCGCCTCGGAACTGCGCCGTATCGAGCGTGATCTGCACGACGGCGCGCAGGCCCGGCTGGTCGCCATGGGCATGAACCTCGGCACGATCGAGGCACTGATCGAGAAGGACCAGGCGCAGGCCAAGAAGCTTCTCGCAATGGCCCGCGAGTCCTCCGCGGAAGCCCTTGCCGAGCTGCGCGATCTCGTCCGGGGCATCCACCCGCCGGTCCTCGCGGAGCGTGGGCTCGGGGACGCGGTGAGGGCGTTGGCGCTGCGGCTGCCCATCGAGGCGGAGGTCGACGTGGAGCTGCCCGGTCGCGCGGACGCGCCGGTGGAGTCGGCCGCGTACTTCGCGGTCAGCGAGACCCTGACGAACGCCGCCAAGCACTCGGGGGCGGACCGTCTCCGGGTGGACATCCATCACGCCGACTCGATGCTCCGGATTTCCGTCACGGACAACGGCAGAGGCGGCGCGATCATCGGATCGGGCTCGGGGCTGAGCGGAATCGAACGCCGACTCGGTACATTCGACGGCATCATGGCCGTCAGCAGCCCAGCGGGCGGCCCCACCATGGTGACCATGGAGATCCCTTGCGAGTTGTCCTAGCCGAAGACCTCTTCCTGCTGCGCGACGGTCTGGTCCGGATGCTGGAGGCGTACGACTTCGAGATCGCGGCGGCCGTCGAGACAGGTCCCGAACTGAGCCGTGCCCTCGCCGAGTTGGATCCGGATGTCGCCGTGGTCGACGTCCGGCTTCCGCCGTCCCACACGGACGAGGGACTGCAGTGCGCACTCGCGGCCCGCAGGGCCCGGCCGGGACTGCCGGTGCTCGTCCTCTCCCAGCATGTGGAGCAGCTGTACGCCCGTGAACTGCTGGCGGACGGCAACGGGGGCATCGGATACCTGCTCAAGGACCGGGTCTTCGACGCGGACCAGTTCATCGACGCGGTACGCAGGGTCGCGGCGGGCGGCACCGCGATGGACCCGCAGGTGATCTCACAGCTGCTGTCCCGGCGCGCACAGGACAAGCCGATGGGCGGTCTGACCCCGCGCGAGCTGGAGGTCATGGCGCTGATGGCGCAGGGCCGTTCGAACGCGGCGATCGCCTCGCAGATGGTGATCACGGAGCGGGCGGTGGCCAAGCACACCTCGAACATCTTCGGGAAGCTCGGCCTGCCGCCGTCCGACGACGACAACCGCCGCGTTCTGGCCGTTCTGGCCTACCTGGACCGGGGGTGACCCCGCACCCTTGGCCGGCGGCTCATCCGGCCGAACTCAGGTGCAGCGTGGTCGCCCCCAGGTGCGGTGCGGCCCGGGACTCCAGCACCTTGACCCGTACCGCCGTCGCGGTGACGGGCGAGGCGAGCGGCAGGATGCGCCGGTTGCCGATGGTGGTGCCCTCGGCGATCCGCTGCCAGCTGCCGTCGATCCGGGCCTCCACGGCGAACTTCTCGACGCGCTGACCCTGCCGGATGTCCTCACGGACGGCGACCCGGTCGAACGTCTTCGGTCCCGGCCCCTGTGTGCGCCGCACGTCGGTGCCGTAGGTGCTGCGTACGGCCTTGCCGAAGGCGGTCAGTGAAGCGACGTCCGCGTCGGCGATCCTGCCGTCCCGGCCGGGCGGCACGTTCAGCAGGAGCGAGGCGTTGCGGCCGACACTCTTCTCGTACAGGTTCATCAACTGCGTCGCTGTCTTGGGCTGTTGCCCCTGGTGGTAGAACCAGCCGGGCCGGATCGAGACGTCGGCCTCGGCCGGGTACCACTGCAGGTACCTGGTCGTCGGGGCGAGGAGCTTGGTGCGGGAACCGATGTCGGCGTCGGTCGAGTCGTTGGGCAGGCTGCCGAGTCCGGTCCACGGGTCGGTGGCGTGCGGGGTGACGCTCCACTCGGTCTCGCGGGCGATTCCGCTCTCGTTGCCGACCCAGCGCACACCCTGCGGGCCCTGGAAGACGACGGTGTTCGGCGACAGCGCCTTGACCATGTCGAACCACTGCTTGACGTTGTACTTCTGGGTGATGCCGGAGCCGGACCAGGGGTTGGCGCCGTCCAGCCAGAGTTCCTCGATCGGCCCGTACTGGGTGAAGAGCTCGTAGAGCTGGTTGAGGTAGTACGCGTCGTAGTCGTCGGCCATCACCGTGAAGGTGGGCAGCTTGCCGCGCTCGACGGCGGAGGCACGGTCGTCGCCGGGAACGAGGGTGGGGATGGTGCGCTCGGTGACAGCGCTTCCGTTGCCGAACCGGCCCTCGCCGGCGGGTGCGCGGTCCCCGTCCTCCAGAGCCATCCGCTCGGGCAGGCTCAGCGCCTTGCCCTCCGCCTGCTTCTTACGGATCGATTCGACCCACTGGGCATGCCAGGCGTGCGGGAGTTCGGCGCCGTCGGAGGGCGAGAGGTAGAGCCCGACCTTCAGCCCTGCCCTGCGCGCGGCCTTGACGTAGGCGCCGACGACATCGGGGCTGCCGGGGCTGAGTTCCACGGAGTGATCGGTGTAGCGGGAGGGGTACAGGACGAACCCGTCGTGATGCTTGGCAGTGAGCATGACCTGCTCGACTCCGGCCGCCTTGTAGGCGCGCATCCACTGGTCGGCGTCGATGCTCTCCGGGGCGAAGAGCTTCTCGTCCTCGGTGCCGGAGCCCCATTCGCGGTCGGTGAAGGTGTTCATGCCGAAGTGTGTGAAGGCGGTGACCTCCCGCTGCTGCCAGGCGAGCTGGCCCGGGGTGGGGACGATGTTCGCAGCCTTCTCGATGATCCGCTCGGGGGTGTCGCAGGACTCGACGGCCATCTGCGAGGCAGGCTTCACGGGCGCCGCGCATGGGGCGCCCGGAGCGCCCCGGGGCGCGCCCGCCCCGGGGCCGGACTGCTGCACGGCCTGCTGAGCGGTGGCCTGCACGGGTATGAGCGCGGCCGCTGCCGCCAGTGCGAGCGCACTGAGCACACGGGTGCGTCGTGCCATGGTTCCCTCCCTTTCCCGACCTCATTGGTCGGATCTCTCGGGTACCGACGTGCGCATGCTGCCGCACAAAGGGGCCCACGGAAAGAGTGCCTACAACATACGTCCCATCTCTCCCCTGTCGACCTGGCAGCAACTCAGCCGTTGAACCATGCCGCCGCGTCGAGCCGGAACCCGCCGGCGGGCGCCATCGCGCGAAGGTCGGACTCCAGGGCGCGCAGCCGCTCGGCCCCGAGCGCCCGGGACCACTCGGCGTGCAGCCGGTCGAACCCCTCGGCGGACCGGACCAGTACGTCGACACCGCGCGGGGTGACCCGGACCAGCTTGCGGCGCCCGTCCTGCGGATCGTCGACGCGTTCGACGTAACCGAGGCCCTCCAGCCTGTCGACGGTCTTCCCGGCGGCCTGCTTGGAGACGCCGAGCCGTCGGCCGATCTCACTTGCGGTCGCGCCGTCGCGGCCGACGGCCTGGAGCGCGAAGCCGTACGCGGGCCGCACGTCCGGGTGACCGCTCTCGGCCAGCTCCCGATGCAGCTCATCGATGATCGCCCGGAACCCGGCGAACAGGAGCAGGGGCAGTTCGAAGCCCGCACCATCCCCGGCGGTCGCCGACTCATCGGCCCGCCCTGCCGGCTCAGCCATTGCGCAACTCGACAACTTGGTTTACGTTTTCGTCAATCACGTTGTCGAGTTTATCGCGAGAGGTCACGCCATGCCCGCATCCGCCTTCCCCGACCACACCCTCGAATCCGCCCCCGTCGCCGCCCGTCGCACCATGAAGGCGGTAGCGGACAAGCAGGGATACCTGCCCGCCGCCGTCGGCCGGCTGGCCACGTCGCCGCAGCTGCTCGACGGCTTTCTGAAGATCAGCGCGATCTTCGAGTCGACCACCCTGGACCCGCTCTCCCGCGAGGTCCTGATCATGACGATCGCCACCCGCAACGGGTGCCACATCTGCGTGGCGATGCACACCGCGAAGCTCACCGCCCTCGGTGCGGACGCCGACCTCGTCGCCGCGCTGCGCGAGGAGAAGCCACTTCCGCTCCCGGACGAACGACTCGAATCGGTACGGCAGTTCACCCTGGCCGTCATCGCCACGGCGGGCGCGGTCGACGATGACACGCTGCAGGCCTTCCTCGCGCACGGCTACACCCACCGGAACGCGCTGGAAGTGGTCCTGGGCATCGGCGCCTACACGATGTCGACGCTTGCCAACCGGCTGACCGACGCACCCGTCGACCCTCACCTCGCCGCGTTCGCTCCCGCCCCCATGTGACCCGCTTTGCGAATGGAGCTTTCTACGAACTTCCCCTTTCGCTGAACGGCCCCCGAACCACACCCGTATGGAACGTCACGCTTCTCCCTCGAGGCATGAGGAGTTCCATGGGACGCACATCACGCAAACGTTCGACGCTGGCCAACCGGGCCATTATCGCCTCGGCCGCATTGATTCTGGGCGGGGGTGGTTTGGTCGCGGTCAATGTCTACGCTTCGGCGGGGGAAGGAGCGTCGGGATCACCCCCCGACCGGTCATGGAATACGGGCACCCAGATGTCCACCATCGACTGCCCCGACGTGGGTAACGCACTTCCCGACGTACCCGATGAGGCGCGCGGAGAGGTCGACCGCGAACTGGCCGCCATGGATACCCAGATCACTGAGGCTTACCAGCAATTCGCCGATCGTAAGGACGAGATGTCCCGCGATCCGAACCTCGTCGAGAATGCCGTGCTCGGTCCGCTGAAGGACAAGCGGACGGCCGGCATCGACCGCATCTCGACGGCCATCGGGCGCAACGCGGACCGCCCGGAGAGGCTGGACGGGCTGGCCCCGTGCAGTCTGCGCGCCGACGACGACAACGCCTCCGGCGCTGACGGCGGCAACGGACAGGTCGGCGACCGGGCCGACAGCCAGGGCGCCGACCAGGGCCGGGACGGGGGCCAGGGAGGCGACAACGGTCAGGGCCGGCAGGGCAACGGTCCCGAGGCTCCCGACTTCGTCGACATCCAGTCCGTACAGCCCAATGTCGACAAGCCCCGCCCACGTCGCGGCGCCTCGCGCGGTACGTTCACCACCGACTGCGGACGTAACGAGAACGGAAAATTCAACCCCGACAACGTCATCGTCGCGCCCGGAGTGAGCAACGGCGCCCACCACATGCACGATTACGTCGGAAACCAGGCCAACGACGCCTTCGCCGACGATGACGACCTGGCCAACGGTGATACCACGTGCCGGAATCAGGGTGACAGGTCCACCTACTACTGGCCCGTGCTGCGGTTGCAGAACGGGACGGCTGAGAACGACGCGGACGCCGACGGCGGCGGAAAGGACCAGAACGTCGGAGAGATCCGGACCCCGTCCCAGGTCACACTGAAATTCGTCGGCAATCCCACCGGCAAGGTCACCGCGATGCCGCGATTCCTGCGGATCATCACCGGCGACGCGAAGGCGTTCACCAACGGCGACGCCAACGCCAACGCATCGTGGAGCTGCACCGGATTCGAGAACCGTCAGCTCAAGGACAAATACCCGATCTGCCCGGACGGCAGCCAGGTGGTCCGCTCGTTCGCCTTCCAGAGCTGCTGGGACGGACAGAACACCGACTCCGCGAACCACCGCACCCATGTCGCCTTCGCCCAGGCCGACGGACGGTGCCCGAACGGCTTCAAGGCCATTCCCCAGCTGGTCCAGCGCATTGTGTACGACGTGCCGCCGGGCCCCGGTTTCGCCGTCGACTCCTTCCCGGAGCAGCTGCACAAGCCGGTCACCGACCACGGTGACTTCATCAACGTCTTCGACGACAACCTGATGAAGAAGGTGGTGAGCTGCGTCAACGGCGGGCGCAGGTGCCGCTGATCCACTCCTTCGGCAGCGCCCCTCCCCTCTTGCCTGCGCGGTCAGCTCGCGTGGTGACCGGAGTGCTCTCCCTCGCTCCCCCCACTGCCCGCACTCCCCGAGTGGTGGTGCGGCGAGGCGCTCTCCACCGTCCCCCCGAGCCGGCCGCGCAGTGCCGAGACCACGTTCGCCTCGCCGACGGCGACCCACTTACGGCCGACCAGATACGAGCCGCCGTAGTCGTTGGCCTCGTTGATCCACTCACGCTGCCCGCGGTCGGTCGCGAAGGTGGCGAGCACATAACGCCCGTCTTCCGTCGTACAGTTGGCCTGACGCAGTTCCTCCGCGTCGGTCTGGATGTTCGGCTTGCAGTGCGCCTTCGTGGCCAGCTGCTCCAGGCTGCCGGTCGCCGTCGGCGGGACGTGCGGCTTGTCGTCGCCGCCACCGCCCCCGCCGCACGCCGCCAGGAGAGCCAGTCCCGCAAGGACGACCGCCGCGGTCCTGCCCCCGGAGCGACGCTCTCGTCGCATCTCCAGCTGCGTCACCATCCGACCATCGTGCCCCTTCGCACTCCGTCGCGCGGCCGAACGGCCCGATCCGATTCAACCGTTCGCGGGCCGGGGTGACCATCGCACGATTCGCTCGTTCAGCTGAATGTGCGCCCACTGTCAGAAGAACCGTCCGCCACCGCCCCGGTCGATGTGGAGCAGGCCGAGGCGGCGCTCGTCGAGCACTATCCGCGACTGGTCCGGCTCGGCTACCTCGTCCTGCCGTCCTCCCTCGGCCGCAACCGCCGAGTCCTGACGGCGCACGCCCTCGCCCAGCGGTCCCTGCCGCTGGGGCGCCGGACGGCGTTCACGGCCGACGACCGCGCCCCTCTCCCCCGCCGCCCCGCCGACGGGACGGCGATCGACCCGGGATATGCGCACGTCCGGCAGCGGGTGGTGAGAACCGCCCTCGAGGCGGGCCGCCCGCTGCGTCGCCCGGCCTGGCCGCGCCGGTCGCAGCTCCCGCCGCTCCTCCCTCTGGTGTGGGGTCTGCGTCTGTTCCCGCACTCCGGAGGTGCGGACGAACTCGCCCTGGACCAGGCGCTGTCGGCGCTCTCCGGGCCGGCGCGCGCGGCACACGTCCTGCGCGGCCTGGAGGGCCTCGCGGATGGGGAGGTACGTCGCGTGCTCGCCGCCGCAGGAGTGGCTGACCCGCACGCGGCCCTGACGGAGGCGGACGCGGTGGCCGCGCCCTACGCGCTGCTGGACTCCACGGAGTTCGACCCCTGTTCCCTGCAGGCCCGCCCGCCTGATCTGCTGCGCCGCCGCCGACACGCGAAAGCGGCGCTCGCGGCGGTCGCCGCTCTCCTGGTGTGCGGGGCGCTGCTGGGTCTTCCGGGCAACGGCTGGGGCCGGGACCTGACGTCCGCGCCGCTGTACTCCCGTAACCCGGCGGCCGAACAGGCGCTGGAACCCGCAGCGTTGGTAAGGGTGCCACCCTGGTACTGGCGGCGCTCGCCCCGGATCGACTTCACCGCCTGGCCCACCCGCGGCGACCGTACCGACGACACCCGGCTGCTGCGGCGCGCACTCGCCGTCTGGGCGCGTCCGGGCCCCGCCGTCCGGTCGTCCACGACGCCCGGGACGCCGGTCGGGCCGCCGATGGGGCCCCCGCAGTTGCTGTACGCGGGCGAGGTGGGCGCGGCCGCGGTGGTGTTGTTCTACGACGGGCTGCGCATCGTGCGGTACGCGGAGGCTCGCAACGCCGATCCGGCACAGGGCGCGGCGCTCGACTTCGCCCGTGTCGACAGTGCGGACGCGTCCTCCGCCGACGCTCTGGTCGTCAGCCGTGGCGGCGGCACGGTCCGCTATCTGACGGCTCCCTGGGTGCGGCAGGCGTCCGTACGGGATCTGCTCGCCCCCGACCGGGCCGCCCGGCCGCTGCGCCGCGACCGGAACGGCGTGACCGGTGTGCCGGCAAGTCCGCAGACGACCGGGGACTGCAGGTCCTGGTCCGCCGTCGAAATGCAGGACGCCACGGCGACACGTCTGCTGACGGACCTCGGCGAACTCGCCCCGGCCCGGCTGACCTCCGGGCCGCCGTCGGCGCCGCACGACGTGTCCGGGCGGGCGGAGCGGGAGAGTTGGGCACGGACCGCCTGCCTGCTGACCGCGGTGCGCTCACGCGGCGTGCGCTCGGTGAACTCCTGGCCGTACGCGCGACAGTGGCTGCCCGAGGGCGATGGCTTCGCGCAGTGGCTGTGCACCCGGGCGGAGACCTGGCGCGGCTCGGGAAGCAGGGTCCTCGCCCAGTTCCAGGCCCCGTCGGCGCAGTCCACCGCCGGTGGTGCGGTGCCGCCCGGGGCGGTGGCGGCGCGCGCGGAGGACTCGCCGGCCTGCGGGAAGCGGGATCCGCGGGTTCTGGCGGGCGTGCTGTGGAAGTCGCACGCCGGCCGGTGGTACGTACTGGCGGCGGGCAGCACGGATTTCGCCTCGCTGACCACATCGGGCGGGGTGGAGGGCCGGGCGCAGGGGCATCTGCTCGCGGTACGGGCACGGGCGGGCGATCGGGCGCGGCTGAACGGGCTATTGGCGGACGGGAGGCGGGTGGGCGCTCTGCGCTGACCATGCCGCCGTGCCCGTATCCCGTGGTGCACGCCGTGATCCTCCGCCCGGCCGGTTCATCGTGCCCGGCGACGGACCCTCCGGCGTGCCCGCGGAATCAGGGCGCGCAGTCGCCGCCGGACGTGCGCGCCCCCGATACCTCGGTGGGGAACCTGCAGGTGGGAGGGGGTACCGAGGGGCGGACGGCAACGGTCACGGGAGGGGACGGGGGGAACGGATGGGGGGTGCACGAATTGCCTACAGGACTCGGTTCCACGATCGACGGCATTGCAGCAGATCGGGTGTCTTGGAGCGCGTGGCGCGGTCGTCGACGGTCCTCGGGGGGCGACGGTTGCGGTGTCCAATCCGAGCAGGCGCATCCGCGTCTGCTGCGACAGGAGATTTCTATGCATGTTTCCCGCTTCGCTGCCGCAGTCTGTGTGGCCGCCGTCGTCGTGCTGGGCGGCGGCGGCGCAGCTCAGGCCGCTGCCTCCGGCGCCGCCGGCGGTTCCCACTCCCTGCAGGCCAGTGACGGTCGGCACGGGGACGGTGACCGCCGGGACGACTGGCGCTGGGGCCACGATCGCCGGGACGACTGGCGCTGGGGCCACGACCGCCGCGACCACGGACGCTGGGGCCACCACCGCAAGCACGGGCGCTGGGGCCACGACTACCGTGACCGCGGGCCCTGGAGCCGCGAGTACCGTGACCGCGGGCGCTGGGGCCACGACCAGGACCGGTACGGGGATTACCGTTCCCGCTGATCCGATCCGGACCGCAGTATGAACCGGGCCCGTGGCGCCCTCCGTCGAGGAGGACCGCCACGGGCCCGACACGTGCGCCCCGGCTGGGCGGGGCCCGGGAGCCGACGGACGGCAGCCGCCGGGCGACGCTCTCGTCGTGGATCGAGTGCGACCTGACCGAAGCAGGCGCTCGATCGCCGTCGGAAGCTCACCGAACACGACGGACAGCGCCCTCCGTCACCCACCGATCAGCGGCTGCAGGAATTCGCTGCACGCCCCTGTTCCCTCCGCGTACCCGTCAGTACATTGACAACATGTCTAACACGCAGCCAGCGGCGGTCGCATCGGAGCGAACCGAGCTGAAGGCCCGCCAGGTCTCGTTCGCCTGGGAGAGGACTCCTCTCCACTGGGTGCCGGGCGACCCCTTCAGCACGCACACGATGAATGTGCTCCATCTGCTGCTCCCGGCCGGGGAGCGCTGGTTCATCCACGTGTACCGGCAGGTGCTGCCGTACATCCATGACGAACAGCTGCGGCAGGACGTGATCGGGTTCATCGGCCAGGAAGCCGTGCACTCCCAGGCCCACGACGACGTCCTCCCCCATCTGAAGAAGCTCGGGCTCGACCCGACCCCGTACACCGCACAGGTCGACTGGTTCTTCGAGAAGCTGCTCGGCGACCGGACGCTGCCGCCGGGCCGCGCCCGCACGTGGTGGCTGATGGAGCGGGTGGCGATCATCGCGGCGATCGAGCACTACACGGCGTTCCTCGGCGACTGGATCCTGAACTCCGAGGCCCTGGACCGCAAGGGCGCCGACCCCACCATGCTGGACCTGCTGCGCTGGCACGGCGCCGAGGAGGTGGAACACCGCTCGGTGGCCTTCGAGGTCTTCATGCATGTCGACGGCGGCTACCGGCGCCGGGTTCGCACCTGGGGGATGGCCTTCTCCGCCCTGCTCTTCCTCTGGCAGCGCGGTGTCCGCTTCTTCATGGAGAACGACCCCAGCCTGCTCGACGGCAAGGCGTCGTTCAAGGCGTTCTACGACAGCGGCAAGCGCGGCACCCTGCCCTCCACTCCCGCCCTGCTCCGCTCCATCCCGCGCTACCTGAGTCACTCCTACCACCCCTCCCAGGAGGGCAGTACGGCGCAGGCCATCGACTATCTCGCCCACTCGCCCGCGGCACTGGCCGCCGAGGCCCGTATGACGGGAACCCACTGACCATGGCCCTGCCCCGCCCCCGCCTGCGGACCGTCCTCCTCGTCACCGGTGCCGCGCTGCTCGCCAGGCGCGCCCTGCAGCGCCGCATCGAGAGGTCCCCGCTGTGGCCTCTGCCGGCCCTGGAGGAGCCGGTCTCGGGACGGTCCGGCCGCCGCTCCACCACCACCCGCCGACTGCTGATCACCGAACGCACCGTGCCGGCGGACGGCGTGGTCCAACTCCGCCTGGAGGGAACGGACCTGCCCGCCTGGCAGCCCGGCGCCCACCTGGACCTCGTACTCCCGTCGGGTCTGGTACGCCAGTACTCGCTCTGCGGCGACCCGGCCGACCCCGGCACGTACACGGTCGCGACCCGCCTGGTCGAGGACGGTCGCGGAGGTTCGCGCGAGGTCCATACCCGGCTCCGCGAGGGCGAGGAGATCGAGATCCGCGGCCCTCGCAACCGCTTCCCGCTCGTCGCCGAAGCCCCCTCGTACGTCTTCGTCGCGGGCGGCATCGGCATCACCCCGATCCTTCCGATGCTGCGGGCGGTTGCCGCCTCCGGCGCCGACTGGCGACTGCTGTACGGAGGCCGTACGCGCGCCTCGATGCCGTTCCTGGACGAGATCGAGAAGCTCGGCGCGGAAGGCCGCCGCGTCACGCTCGCACCGGAGGACGAGTCGGGACACCCGGACGCGGCGGCGGCCCTCACCGGCCTCGCGCCCGGCACCGCGGTCTACTGCTGCGGCCCGGAACCCCTGATGGACGCGGTCACCGCCGCTCTTCCGGTCGACTGCACCCTGCACCTGGAACGCTTCACGGCAGCGGCCTCATCACCGGCCGGCTCCGGCGCCTTCGAGGTGGAGCTGCACCGCACCGGGCGTACGGTCCAGGTCGCGGCGGGCCAGTCGGTCCTGGCCGCGGTCCGCGAAGAACTCCCTCATGTCTCGTACTCCTGCGAACAGGGCTTCTGCGGAACGTGCCAACAGCGCGTGCTGGAGGGCGAGATCGACCACCGCGACGAGCTCCTGACGGACGCGGAGCGCGACGACTCCATGCTGATCTGTGTGTCGCGGTGCCGGGGGGAGCGGCTGGTGCTGGACCTGTAGGGGGAGTTCGGGGCGTGGCCCGCCCGCCCGCACGCCGCGGGTCGATCCTGCGCCCGCCTCGCACCCGACCACGACCACACCGACCCGTTGCTGTCGCGCGTGAGCACCGTGATCACAGAGCTCTCCCCTCCCTTGTACTCACATGGGGCTCCATGGTTGGCTCCAGCGAAACGTAATGGCTCAAGTGGTCTAATCCAATAGGTCGGACCTCTTGACAGTGAACTGAGTTTCGCCAGTAGCCTTTTGGGGTCGTTGTGGTCTAGACCACCTTGGAGAGCTCCATGGGAAGACGCAGGATCGCTGTCAGCATGTTCGCAATAGCAAGCACTATGGTGCTCGGGGTGCTGCCACACGGCGCCAGCGCCCAGGCGGCCGGGGTCGCGGACGCGCCGGGCGCCGCCTCGCCCGGCGCCCGCCCCCTGCCGCCGGTCTCCCCGACCCCGCAGTCCATCTCTCGCTCCGGCAAGGACGCGACCGTCACCGGCCGGGTGTTCGTGGTCGTCGACGACCGCACGGACGCGGCCGCCCGTGACCGCCTGATCCGTGAGCTGAAGAGGCACGGCGCCGCGCGCGTTGACATCGTTTCCCCCGGCAATGTCCCGCAAGCGGGCGCGGGTTTGCTCACCGTGATGCTGGGACCCGCGGAACGCCCGGACATCGCGAACGCGTTGGGCGACACCGCCGTGCCCGACCACGCCGAGGGCTACGCCCTGCGGGTGTCGGGGCAGCCCTCACATCCGCAGATCGCCCTCGGGGGCGCGGACGCGACGGGCCAGTTCTACGCGGTCCAGACCCTGCGTCAACTCTTCCAACGCCAGGACGACGACTGGACGGTGGCGGGCGCACAGGCCGGCGACTTCCCTTCGATGCCTCTGCGCGGCACGATCGAGGGCTTCTACGGCAAGCCCTGGACCCATGCCGAACGGCTCGACCAGATGGACTTCTACGGCGACGTCAAGGCCAACACCTATATCTACGCGCCGAAGGACGACCCCTACCACCGCGACAAGTGGCGCGACCCCTATCCCACCGACAAACTCGCCGAACTGGGCGAGCTGGTGAACCGGGCCACCGCGAACCACGTCCGCTTCACGTTCGCCGTCTCGCCCGGCGGCTCGATCTGCTACTCCGACCTCGACGACCGCAAGGCCCTCAAGGCCAAGCTCCAGGCCCTCTACGACCTGGGCACCCGGTCCTTCTCCATCCCTCTGGACGACATCAGCTACACCAGGTGGAACTGCGCGGCCGACCAGGCGGCGTACGGCCAACCGGGACGCACCGCAGCCGCGAAGGCGCAGGTGGATCTGCTCAACGACCTCCAGCGGAACTTCATCGCCACCCACGAGGACGCCCGCCCCCTCCAGATGGTGCCGACCGAGTACGGCGACCTGACCGACACCAGCTACAAGCAGACGATGCGGGCCACCCTCGACCCCGCGGTCGTGGTCATGTGGACCGGCACCGACGTCGTACCTCCGACGATCACCAACGACCAGGCCGACGGCGCCTCCAAGCTCTTCGGCCGCAAGGTCTTCGTCTGGGACAACTATCCGGTCAACGACTACGGGAACACCAGCGGCCGACTGCTGCTCGCCCCCTACGACAAGCGCGAGGCGGGCCTGTCCGGCCACCTCTCCGGCATCGTCGCCAACCCGATGAACCAGCCGTACGCCAGCAAGGTCGCCGTCTTCGGCGCCGCGGACTTCACCTGGAACGACATCGCGTACGACGCGCGGACCAGCTGGTCGCACGCCATGGCCTACCTCGCGGGCGGCGACCCGCAGGCCACCGACGCCCTGCTCGTCTTCGGTGATCTGGAGCACATGGCGCCGACCTTCGGTGCCACCCCGTGGCAGCGGCAGGCCCCCGAACTCGCCCGCCGCATCGCCGTTTTCTGGGCGGACTGGAACGCCGGGCGGAGGACGGAGGCATTGACGGACCTGCGTGCCTACGCCGAGCGCATCGAGCAGGCGCCCGCCGTCATCCGCGGCGGAGCAGTCGAGCAGGGCTTCACGGCCGACGCCGCCTCCTGGCTGGACGCCACCGCACTGTGGGGCAAGGCGATGGTGACCATGGTGGACGCACTGGGAACCCAGGACGCCGGCCAGGCCCAGAAGCTGCTCGAGGAGTCGAACAGCCTCCAGACCCAGGCGCGTGCCGTACGGGTGGTACCGGCCCGCAACACCTGGGGAAGCGTGCGGCCCAAGGTGGGCGACGGGGTCCTCGACACCTTCCTCGCGGCGGCCGCGGCCGAGGTGGGGAAGGAGTAGCGGGAGCCGATGACGCTCCGGTGTGCGGGGCCCTGCGGGTGGTGACGAACCACCTGCGGGGCCCCGCGCCCGCGTGCTGCCCGGTCCACGGCGTCGGCCGGCCGATGCAGCGGCACGGCCTGAGGTGGGCCTGCGGGATCGGTCCGGTGCACCACCGAGCCCCGTCCAGGCGGCGGTCGGTACGCTGGTGCCATGACGACCGGGGTACGGCGCAGGATGGGCGTCGATGAGCGCAGGCAGCAGTTGATCGGTGTCGCGCTGGAGTTGTTCAGCCACCGCGCCCCCGACGACGTCTCCATCGATGAGATAGCTGCCGCCGCCGGGATCTCCCGGCCGCTCGTCTACCACTACTTCCCGGGGAAGCAGAGCCTGTACGAGGCGGCACTGCGGCGGGCGGCCGACGAGTTGGCGGGCAGGTTCCTGGAGCCGCGTGAAGGGCCCCTGGGGGCACGGCTGTTGCGCGTCATGGGGCGGTTCTTCGACTTCGTGGACGAGCACGGGCCCGGGTTCTCCGCCCTGATGCGGGGCGGGCCCGCAGCCGGGTCGTCGACGGCGAACGCGATGATCGACGGGGTGCGGCAGGCGGCGTACGAGCAGATCCTCGCCCACCTGGGGGTGGAGGAGCCCCCGGCACGGCTGGAGTTGGTCGTACGGTCGTGGGTGTCGCTGGCCGAGTCGACGGCGTTGATCTGGCTGGACGGGCGGCGGATCCCGCGCGCGGAGCTGGAGATGCAACTGGTGCACGACTTCGCGGCGCTGGCCGCGGTGAGTGCGGCATACGACACGGAGATGGCGGGCATCGTGCTTCGGGTCCTCGCGGAGGAGCCGGTCGACGGGCCGTTCGGAGATCTGCTGGCGCGGCTCTCCGCCTTCTCGCCCGCCGTACCGGCTGTGCCGTCGCAGCGGTTGACGTGACGACCCGATCCACTCTCTGTCGTGCACCAGGTCGTACGTGCCGGCGCGGTCAGCGCTTGCGGTAGGAGGGGTCCAGGTCGCGGGTCTCGGCCGAGGTGTGGACCGTGAGGTCGTCGGCGGGCTTGATGTGCGCGGCCAACAGCTCCAGTACGGACTCGGTGAGCTTCGCCTTGATCTCCTCGGTGCGGCCGGGCAGCAGACCGATCGAGACATGCAGGATCGCGTCGCCGGTGGCGGCGTCGCCCACCACGGACTCGTCCACGCGGCGGAAGCGGGTCTTGCAGGCGGCGACCTTCGTGGTGACCGTCTCGGCGACCAGCGGGTGCAGGGCGAGCGCGAAGCCGCGGCGGTCGAAGGTGTCGTCGAGTTCGGCGGAGTAGTCGACGGTGATCTGCGGCATCTGGGGCTCCCGGGTGCGGTACGGACCGTTCTCAGAGCTCACCTTTACACGTTGATCGCCATGACCGCACAAGGGAGGTCGCTGCTCACCCTGCAGCTCGTCGTCTCCTCGGGAATGTTTCCCACCATGGTCACCGTCGCTGTCGCTGTCCGGCACTCGGCACGATGCAATCCTTGCTCCGCCGGTGGAACGCCGGGCGCCCCGCTCCTTGCGCCGTCGGCCGTGACGAACTGGGCCGGTCCCCTTTCCCGCACGGCGTACGCGCGTGGGAAAGGGGACCGGAACCGGCCGAGGTGGCGGGAGGGACGCGCCCGGGAGCGCGCGATGCGGCTCACTCCCCGGCGGCTGCCCTCAACGCAGTCCGCTACGGGTCACCGCAGGGAGAACACGGCCACCGTGCGTCCCGGGACGGTGAAGCTTCCCGAACTCCTCTCGTAGGTGGCCTTCTTGACCGTAGGATCCGCCCCCGCGGCCTGGACGGGGTGCAGGGCGTAGTCCTTCCCTGCCAGATCTGCGACCTGCTGGTGCTCGGTGCCGGGGGTCGCGTTGAGGACGATCACCAGCTTCCCGAGGCGCATGGTGATGACCCCGGGCGTCTCGTCCTTCCCGGAGAGCGGGAACGACAGGGCGGACTGCACCTGCTCGGTGGTGGAGAGGTCGAACTCCTTCTCCGTCGTGCGGATGCTGAGCAGGTCCTGGAACGCGGCGGACGTGCCGTCGATCTGTGCGCAGCCGGGGCTGAGCGCGGTGGCGGTGAGCAGCGGCTTGGCGTAGGACCACTTGGCCCTGTTGTCGGCCGCGAGCGGCAGTCCGCGGCCGAAGCCGTTGCCGTCCCGGCAGTCCCAGTGCAGTGCGTTGAACCAGTCGCCGCTGTCGTACGAGTTGCGGTCCAGCGACTTGGAGCGCAGCAGGTCCGTGCCCGCCTGGGAGAGCGACGGGCCCTGGGACAGAGTGGCGGTCGCCATCGCCAGGACCTGCATCCTGGCCCGGTCGGCGGCCGAGGTGCCCGCCGGGAGCTTGAAGGCGAGGGCGTCGTACAGCGTCTCGTTGTCGTGGGCGTCGGCGTAGGCGAGGGCGTCGCCGGGGACCGCTGCGTATCCGGCGGGGGCCCCGTTGTAGTCGACGCCGGATCCCTTGACCGTACGGCCCGAGGAGTCGGTGAAGGTGTAGTCGGCGAGGTTGCCGGTCAGGCCGACCTTGATCAGATCCTGGTAGTGGAGCAGCCGGGCCCTCTGTTCGGCCGGGGTGCCGTTGGCGGTCGAGGTGTTGGGGTCGGTGTAGAGGCCGCTGGCGAAGCCCTGGACACCCGGGTCCTCGTCGAACGGGCTGCCGCCGCGGACGGCGTCCCGGGCCCGGTCGGAGAAGGTGGCGATGCCGGTGCCGGCCATGTTCTTCTGGGTGGCCTGGACGAAGCGGGCGTCGTCGGCGATCTCACCGAAGTTCCAGCCCTCCCCGTACAGGATGATCTTCTTCCCGTCGACGCCGTCCTCGGCCACGGTCAGCGCGTCGAGCGCCTTGCGGACCGCAAGGATGTTGGCCTTGGGATGGTGGCCCATCAGGTCGAAGCGGAAGCCGTCGACCTTGTACTCCTTGGCCCACGTGACGATCGAGTCGACGACGAGCTTGCCCATCATGGTGTTCTCGGGCGCGGTGTTGGCGCAGCAGGTGGACGTGGCGACGGTACCGTCGTCCATGAGCCGCTGGTAGTAGCCGGGCACGATCCGGTCGAGGACGGACTTGTCGTCCTGGCCGGAGGCGACGGTGTGGTTGTAGACGACGTCCATGACGGTCCGCAGTCCGGCGCCGTTCAGCCCCTGGACCATCCGACGGAACTCGACGGTGCGCCCGGTGCCGTTCGGATCGGAGGCGTACGAGCCCTCCGGGACGGTGTAGTGCAACGGGTCGTAGCCCCAGTTGAACCCGTCGTTCGCGGCGGCCTTCGCCACGCAGGCCTGCTGCTCCTCGGAGTCGGGGGCGTACACGGACAGGTCGCAGGCGGGCTTCTGCTGGGCCGACTTCCTCTCGGGGATGGTGCCGATGTCGAAGGCGGGCAGCAGATGGACGTAGCTCGTGCCGGAGTCGGCGAGCTCCTTGAGGTGCTTCATCCCGTCGGAGCGGGTGTCGGTGAAGGCGAGGTATTCGCCGGGGTGCCGGGACGTCGGGTCCGCGATCGAGAAGTCGCGGATCTGCAGCTCCTGGATCTGGGCGTCGCGAAGCGGGACGGCGGCGGGCTTCCTCAGCCCGGCCCAGCCCTTCGGTGCGAGCCCCGGGGCGCCGAGGTCGACGACGAGACTGCGGGCGGAATCGGTGGTCAGAGCGGTGGAGTACGGGTCGGTGACCTTGTTGGTGACGATCTTCTGGACGGTGGGCGCCCACACCTTCACCACGAAGCGGTACGGCTTGCCGGTCCACTTCGCGGTGCCGGTGACCGACCAGACGCCGGTGCGGTCGTCGCGCCGCATCGGGACGGTCCTGCCGTCGAGCTCCAGGGCGACGGTCTGCGCGGTGGGGGCCCAGACGGAGAGCGTGGGCCGGCCGTGGTCGAAGACCGGGCCGAGCGCGGCGGTGCTCGCGTTCTTGCCGTACAGGTCGTCGAGCACACCCGCGCTCTGTACGCCGGTGGCGGCGAGCAGGGCACCGTTGGCGGCGCGCTGGGTGGCGATCAGCTGGCCGCGCAGCGCCTCACGGACCCGGTCCCGGTCACGCGGGTCGACGGTGAAGGCCGGGTAGTCCTTGAGGTGGGGATACTTCGCCTTCTGCGCGTCGGTCAGCGCGGACGGGCTGAGTCGCAGCCACTGCCCCTCGTCGGTGAGGGCGCCGTCGACGACGGAGATCCCGCCGTCCTTCGCGTAGACGAGCTGCTCGCTGGTGGCGTCGGTGGCCTTCACCTTCCAGACGACGGTCCCGGAGTCGATCCACTGTGCCTCGGCCTTGGTGAGGTCGGGGGCGGGCATACCGCCGGTCTGCGGCAGCAGGTAGCCGGGCTGTCCGGCGACCGACCACACCTCGTGGTCGTACGTGGCGAGGTCGAGGGACTGGTCGCTGGGGAGGTCCTTCTCGTCGCCCTTGTGGAGGATGTAGCTGAGCGAGGTGGCCCCGTCGGTGAGCGGGACCTCGAAGGTGACGCCGTAGGCGTCCTTCTTCACCGGCTGGAGCGGCTTCGCCCAGTCGGTGGGGTTCTTCGCGCCGGTCCAGGTGTGCAGTCCCCAGCCGTCGTAGTTGCCGTCGGCGCGGTGGTAGTGCAGGACGGCCTTCGTCCTGTCCTGCGCCGGGTAGGCGCCCTCGGGGGCCGTGTCCGACTGGCCGTCCTCGCCCTGCTCGATCCAGACCTGCCCGGTCTTCGCGAGCTCGACGGTGCGCTGCGGACCGTCGGCCGTGCCGTCCTTCTCGACCGTGTACGGGACGGAGGAGGTGCCCTCGTCGAGCTTGATCCAGGCGAAGGCGCCGTAGGCGTCGCGCCCGGTGAACCCGGCGGACCTGTCGCCGGACTCGATCGTCCAGCCGTCGTAGTCGCCGTCCGCACGCTTGTAGTGGACGACGGCGTGGTCGCGCTCGACGGCGACGGGCTTCTCGGCCGCGGGGGCCCGGCCCGCGGTCGTCGAGGCGAGGGCGCTCGCGGTGCGTCCGGCCCGGTCGACCACAACGGCCTTGTAGCGCAGCGGCGTTCCCGCCGCCACGGTGTCGTCCAGGTGCTGAGTGATCCTGTACGGGGCGTGGTCGGCGGATCCGAGGGTGACCCACCTGCCATTGCCGGTCTGGGCGGCGAAGACGACCCGGTTCAGCGATCCGCCGTCGGTGTCCGCGGAGATGTCGACGGTGCCGGTGGCTCCGGCGGCGGGCGCCTTCAGCGTGATCGAGGGCTTGGCGGCCGGGGCGCCCAGGGGCTTCTCGGCGCGCAGCACGACGCTGGAGAGGGCGGGCACGGTGACGGTGATCTTCTTGTCGGCACCGCTGCGGACCGTACCGGAACCTCCGTACAGCGTACGAAAGTTCATGGCGGCCGACTCGGTGGACAGCTCGACGGTCTTCGCCTCGGTGCCGTTGTTGATGGCGACGAGGTACTCGTTGGCGCGCTTGGGGTCCGTACGGGAGAACGCGTAGACGGAGCCTTCCGCGTACCGCTCGGTCTGGACTCCGTCACGCAGGGCCGGGTTCTCCTTGGTCAGCTCGGAGAGTGCGGCGATGCTCCGGTACAGCGGGTGGCCGGTGTCGTACGCGTCGGAGGCGTGCGTACGGTCGGTGCCCAGTTCGTCGTCGTCGAGGTAGTCGGCGGTCTTCGAGGCGAACATGGTCTGGCGGGCGTCCTTGTCGCCGCCCGCGCCGGTGAAGCCCTGCTCGTCGCCGTAGTAGACGACGGGGTTGCCGCGGCTGAGGAACATCAGCTCGTTGGCGAGGCGGGCCCGGTCGAGCAGCTCGGCTTCGTCGGCCTTCAGGTTGTCCTGCTTCAGGAACGCGCCGATGCGGCCCATGTCGTGGTTGCCGAGGAAGGTCACCTGCTCGTAGGCATTGGCCTTGTCGGTGGTGTAGCGGTAGTCGTCGCCGAAGACGGTGGCGAGCTTCGAGGCCGGAGCGCCCTGCGAGGCGTACTGCCGGGCCGCTTCCTGGAACGGGAAGTCGAGCGTCGCGTCGAGCCGTCCGCGGGTGACGTACGGGGAGGTGATGGCGGTGTCGGCGGAGTAGACCTCGCCGAACATGAAGAAGTCGTCACGTCCGTGCTGGGCGGCGTAGGCGTCGAGGGCGGTCGCCCACCGGGTCCAGAAGTCCAGGTCGACGTGTTTGACCGTGTCGATCCGGAACCCGTCGATGTCGAAGTCACGGACCCACTTCTCGTAGATCTTCTCCATGCCGGAGACGACCTCGGGCCGCTCGGTCCACAGGTCGTCGAGCCCTGAGAAGTCGCCGTACGTGGTGGACTCGCCTGCATACGTCGAGTCGCCGCGGTTGTGGTACATCGTCGGGTCGTTGAGCCATGACGGGATCTTCGTGCCGGTGTTCTTCGGGGTGTACGGGAACGAGTCGGCGTCGACCTTTGCCAGGCCCTTGCTGTCGTCGAAGGGGCGGCCGTCCCTGTCGAGGTACGGGTAGGCGCCCTTCGGCTTGTAGCCGTACTTCTTCTCGGCGTAGTCGACGGTGTCCGCGGTGTGGTTGGTGATGACGTCGAAGAAGACCTTCATGCCCTTGGCGTGGGCCCTGTCGATCAGCTTCGACAGGTCGGCGTTGGTGCCGAAGTGCGGGTCGACCTGGGTGAAGTCGGTGATCCAGTAGCCGTGGTAGCCGGCCGATGCATCCTTTCCGGCGCCCTGGACCGGGCGGTTCTTGAAGATCGGGGCGAGCCAGATGGCGGTGGTGCCGAGGTCCTTGATGTAGTCGAGCCGGTCGGTCAGGCCCTTGAGGTCACCGCCCTGGTAGAAGCCCTTGTCCGTGGGGTCGTAGCCGGTCTCCAGGCGCGAACCGGTGAGTCCGCCGAGGTCGTTGGAGGTGTCTCCATTGGCGAACCGGTCGGGCATGACGAAGTAGAACTGCTCGCGGGTCAGGTCGTGCCGGGCGGGCTCGGCGGCGAGCCGGGCGTCCGACGGCGGGTCCGGGGGTCTCGGCGTGGCGGAGGTGGCTGCCGCCGGGACGACCGGGAGGAGCGCCGCGCACAGTGCGGCTACGGCTCCCCGTCGGAGGAGGGTACGGGACACGGGGCAGGGTCTCCTTGGTTGCGAGGTCATGGGGTTCTCGGGGTTCTCGGGGTTGACGGACTTGTTCGGGCGGGCCGGGGGGGGGGGGGGTCCACCAGGGCGTCTCCTCGGACGCCGCAGACTCCCCGACACCGCGGGGAAGCCGTGCACTTACTGCGCCGTCCTGCGGGGATCGCCCTGGTGCACCCCCGCCCCGGGGCGCCGTCCGAGGGCCTCCGACACCGGACGCCCACAGGGCGCCGTAGGCCTCCGTGCTGGGCGACCACGTCCTTGCCGGCCGGTGCGCCGGGAGGGGACGTATCGGGGCGATCCCCGCAGGGTGACGCAGTAATAGGACGTTTTCGCCGCGGTGTCGGGGAGTCTGCGGCACCCGAGGAGACGCCCCGATGCGACACCGGCCCCGGGTTCAGCCCCCGGACCGGGACGACTTGGTCAGCCGCCCCGGCCCGGGTGCCGGGTTCAGCTCCGCCAGACGTCACTCGTCAGCGACACCTTGCCGGTCGACGGAACCGTCGCCGTGCGGTTGGCGCCGCTCTCCCAGGTGACGGCGCCGCCGGCGTCCTTGCGGATGTACTTGTACTCGAACGAGGTCCCGGCGGGCATGCTCACATCGAGCTTCCAGACCGGGTAGGTCGCCGGGTCCAGCTTGAGCGCGCTGTCGGTGTTCCAGTTGCCGAGCGCGGACCGGTTGCCGACGACGTAGATGTTCTGACCGAGCTGGGTGGTGGCGTTGACGCCGAAGGAGGCTCCGGAGGTGCTGGTGCCCGGGTCCGTCGTACCGCCGCCCGTGCAGGTACGGGCGTTCACCTGGAGCGCGAGGGCCGTGTTGGCGCCGAGTGTCGCGGTGAACTGGCCGGAGCCGTTGACGGTGACACCGTTGCCGGACTGGATGTCGCAGTAGTCACCGGCGGGCAGCGACGTCTGGAAGGTACGGGTCAGCGACGAGCTCTCGTGGTTGATGGCGACGTATGCCTTGGCGCCACGGCCGAACGCGATCCGGTCGCCGCCGTTGTCCCACCAGTTGGTGACGGCCTCACCGCGCGCGGTGTTGCGGAAGCCCACCATGGAGGAGATCTGCGGCCAGGCGTGCTGGCACTTCCAGCCGCCGCTGTAGCAGGCGTTGACCGTGCCGCCGTTGGGCGGCCCCGCGTCCTTGTCGGACCACTCGTAGCCGGAGTGGATGTCGGGCGAACCGTACGGCCAGGCCAGCATGAAGACGTTGGCGAGGGTGTAGTTGGCACCGTCCTTGTAGTTCAGCGTGTCGCCGCCGCGCTCGGTGTCGTGGTTGTCGACGAAGACCGCGGTCTTCGAGGACGCCATGAAGCCCCAGCCCTCGCCGAAGTTCTTCAGGTAGGCGAGGTTCTCGTTGTTGAAGAGCTGCTTGAGGCTGCGGGCGTAGCGGAACTCCTGGACGTCGCCGGTGCCGGCGTACTCGTCGGGCGAGACCGCTTCGCCCGCCCCGTAGATCGCCTCCTGCTTCCAGTAGGCACCGGAATCGGTCAGCCGCGACTTGATGTTGGCGAGGTCGTTCGCGGGGATGTGCTTGGCGGCGTCGATGCGGAAGCCGTCGACTCCGAGGGAGAGAAGGTCGTTGAGGTATCCGGCGATCTTGCCGCGGACGTAGTCCTCACCGGTGTCGAGGTCGGCGAGCCCGACGAGTTCGCAGTTCTGGACGTTGGCACGGTCCTGGTAGTTGCTGATCTGCGCGGTGCAGTCGTCCATGTCGTACGAGGAGTACAGGCCGGGGTAGTTGTACTTCGTGTACGAGGAACCGCCGGTGCCGGTGCCGGATCCTGCCGCCATGTGGTTGATGACGGAGTCGGCGACGACTTTGACGCCCGCGCTGTGACAGGTGCTGACCATGCGGGCGAAGGCGGTGCGGTCGCCGAGGCGTCCTGCGATCTTGTAGCTGACGGGCTGGTACGAGGTCCACCACTGGCTGCCCTGGATGTGCTCCTGGGGCGGCGAGACCTGCACGTAGCCATAGCCGGCGGGACCGAGGGAGTCCGTGCACGCCTTCGCGACGGAGTCGAACTTCCACTCGAAGAGGACTGCGGTGACGTCCTTGTCGCCCGGCGTGGACGCCTGGGCGGTCGTGGAGGGAGCCACGAGAGCGGCGGCGCCTGCTATCAGGGCGAGCGCTGCAGACAGGTGTCTGCGTGCCATGTCTTTCCTCCTGCTGTGGGGGAAATGCGGGTGACGGTGCAGCCTCACGTGGCAACGCGCCCTGCCCTCAAGGCTCCTGAAGGTTCTTGCTGCAAGAATGCAAACCTTGCCGCGGGGAGACCGTACGAGCCCGTCAGGTTCCGGTCAACCCTTTGGACACCACCCGCTCACATCGGCGAAATACTGCAGTTTTCTTTCTGCAAGGTCTTACGCAAAACATTGCAGCGCTGTTACGTTTCTTCCGACTCCGGTCCGGTCGGTCGGGGGTCCCGGTAATCCGGGCCCCACGCGCCCGGCCGGCCGGGCCGGTCACGGACAAGAGGGGCACCCGGAGTCGCTCACTCCCCGCCGGCCCATTCAGGGCCGACTCCCGGTGCCTCTCCTGTACGTCGCCCCGTCCTCGTACCCAGAGACGCAGAGGTCCTGGATCCCCCCTCCGGATCCAGGACCTCTGCGCATGCCGCACACGCCGTCAGGCGGTGCGGACCGCCGCGGTGGACCCCCGCACCACCAGCTCCGGCTGGAACACGTACTCCGTGCGCTGCACGGGGCTTCCGCCGATCTCCTCAAGCAGCGCCCCGACCGCGGCCGCCGCCATCGCCTGCACGGGCTGCCGCACCGTCGTCAGCGGCGGATCCGTGAACGCGATCAGCTGGGAATCGTCGAAGCCGACCACGGACACGTCGCGCGGCACGTCGAGCCCACGGTCCCGTGCGGCGCGCACCACGCCCAGCGCCATCAGGTCGCTGCCGCAGACGATGCCCGTGCACCCCTGGTCGAGCAGCGCCCCGGCCGCGACCTGGCCGCCCTCGACACTGAACAGCGTCGAGCAGACGAGGAGTTCGGCCTCGGCGCGGTCCAGTCCCAGCAGGTTCACCGCGGCGTCGAGGAAACCGTCCCGTTTGCGGCGGGACGGCACATAGCGCTGCGGTCCGATGGCCAGGCCGACCCTGCGGTGGCCGAGTTCGGCGAGATGACCGACGGCCATCCGGACGGCGGCGGTGTCGTCGGGCGAGACGAAGGGCGCGCTGATCCGTTCGTTGTACCCGTTGATCAGGACGAACGGGACGCCACGGTCGGTGAGCGCGGCGTACCGGGCGGGGTCGGCCGACAGGTCGGCGTGCAGCCCTGAGAGGAAGACGATGCCGCCGACGCCGCGTTCGACGAGCTGCTCGACGAGCTCGTCCTCGGTGGCGCCGCCGGGCAGCTGGGTGCAGAGCACCGGGGTGTAGCCGTGCCCGGCCAGAACCTGTTCGACGGACTGCGCGAACGCCGGGAAGATCGGGTTGGTGAGCTCGGGGGTCACCAGTCCGATCAGCCCGGCGCTGCGCTGCCGCAGCCGCACGGGACGCTCGTAGCCGAGGATGTCGAGCGCCGCGAGCACCCGCTGACGCGTGGTGTCCGCGACGCCCGGTTTGCCGTTGAGCACCCGGCTGACCGTCGCCTCGCTGACCGCGGCCTGACCGGCGATGTCCGAGAGCCTCGGCGCACCGCCGGTCCCAGGGCCTCTCTTCCGGATCTTGCCGGGCTCGCGGTGGCCGACACGCACATCTGCGGCGTTGTCGTCGGTCGCCGACTCCCCCATGGCCCGAAAGGCATGGGAGGGGCCCCCTTCGCGTGGGCTCGTTTCTGCGCCCTGCAGCTGCACGCGCCGGTCCCCGCTCCCTGATCCGGCCTGATCCGGAAGAGAGGCCCTGGGCGGAGGGACGGTCACACCGTCCACCACACCGTGGTGTCCGCGGGCAGCTCCATCTCCGCGCCGTCGGTGACGACGGGGCTGCTGGAGAGCAGCACCTGGCCGCGGACCGGAATGCGGACCGGCCGGCCGGTCGTGTTGACGGTGCAGACGAAGCCGGGGCGGGCGAAGGCCAGCAACCCTTCGGGGGCGTCCAGCCACTCCACGGCGGTCCCGGCGCCGAGCCCCCGGTGCACCCGGCGGGCGGCGAGCGCGGCCCGGTACATCTCCAGGGTGGAACCCGCCACGCCGGTCTGCGCCTCGACGCTCAGCTCGGCCCAGCTGTCGGGCTGGGGCAGCCAGCTGCCGCCGGCACCGAAGCCGTACGAGCTGCCGCCGCGGGTCCACGGGATCGGCACCCGGCAGCCGTCGCGGAAGCCGTCCTGTCCGTCGGCGCGGAAGAACGACGGGTCCTGGCGGGCCTCGTCGGGCAGGTCGGTGACGTCGGGCAGGCCGAGTTCCTCACCCTGGTAGACGTACGCGGATCCGGGCAGCGCCAGCATCAGGAGGCTGGCGGCGCGGGCCCGGCGCAGGCCCGTCCCGCGGTCCCCGGCGGTGCGGATCTGGGTGCCGAGGCCGGGCGGGTTGGCGAACCGGGTGGCATGCCGCGTGACGTCGTGGTTGGAGAGCACCCAGGTGGTGGGGGCGCCGACCGGGCGCATCGCGTCGAGCGAGCCGTCGATGACCTTGCGCAGCTCCGCGGCGTCCCAGGCGGTGGAGAGGTACTGGAAGTTGAACGCCTGGTGCATCTCGTCGTGGCGCACGTAGTTGGCGGTGCGCTCGACGGTCGGGGTCCATGCCTCGGCGACGGCGATACGGTCGCCGGGGTACTCGTCGAGGATGGTGCGCCAGGAGCGGTAGATCTCGTGCACCCCGTCCTGGTCGAAGAACGGCATGACATCGTTTCCGAGCAGCTTGAGCTGGTCGTGGGTGCCGAGGTCGGGCAGCCCCTCGGCCTTGACGAGCCCGTGGGCGACGTCGACGCGGAAGCCGTCGACGCCCATGTCGAGCCAGAACCGCAGGATGGAGCGGAACTCGTCGGCGACGGCCGGGTGTTCCCAGTTGAAGTCGGGCTGCTCCGGGGCGAACAGGTGGAGGTACCAGTCGCCGGGGGTGCCGTCCGGGTCGGTGGTCCGGGTCCAGGCGGGTCCGCCGAAGATGGACTCCCAGTCGTTGGGCGGCAGATCACCGTCCGCGCCCTTGCCGGGGCGGAAGTGGTAGCGCTCGCGCAGCGCGGAGCCGGGGCCCTCGGCGAGGGCGCGCTTGAACCACTCGTGCTGGTCGGAGGAGTGATTGGGCACCAGGTCCACGATGATCCGCAGGCCCAGGTCGTGGGCGTCCCGGATCAGCCCGTCGGCATCCAGCAGCGTGCCGAACATCGGATCGATGGCGCGGTAGTCGGAGACGTCGTACCCCGCATCCGCCTGCGGCGACGCGTAGAACGGGCTGAGCCAGACCGCATCGACGCCGAGGTCCTTGAGGTACGGGAGTCTGCCGCGTACGCCTGCGAGATCGCCCATGCCGTCGCCGTTGCCGTCGGCGAAGCTCCGCGGATAGACCTGGTAGATCACCGCGTCCTGCCACCAGCCGGTGCGGTGGCCCGGAGCGTCGTCGGACGTGCCGGTGGAGGGGGCAGCGAGGTGCTGGGTCATGTCGTCCCTGGGGTGTCTGGGTGGGGAGCGGCGCCGGGACCGGGTCGGGGATCCGGCGCCGCCGTGACTTGGTGCGTGCGGTCGTACGGTCGTGCTGCTGCGTACGTCAGCCCTTGACGGCTCCGGCGGACATGCCGGTCACCAGGTGGCGCTGGGCGAAGAGGAAGACCAGGGCCGCGGGTATCGCGATGAGCACGGACGCGGCGGTCATCGGACCCCACTGGGCTCCGTACTGGTTGACGAACTTCTGCAGTCCGCCGGCGAGCGTGAGGTTCTCGTCGCCGACCATGAAGGCGGAGGCGTATGCCACCTCGCCCCAGGCGGTGATGAAGGAGTAGAACGCGGTGACGGCGAGGCCGGGCTTGGCGAGCGGCAGGATCAGCCGCCAGAACGTGCCGAACGGGGTGAGGCCGTCGACCTGCCCCGACTCGTCGATCTCGCGCGGGATGGTGTCGAAGAAGCCCTTCATCATCCAGGCGCAGAACGGCACCGCGATGGTGAGGTACGTGATGACGAGACCGGCGGGCTGGTTGAGCAGTCCCAGGCCCGACATGATGTTGTAGATCGGCACGATGAGGACGGCGACCGGGAACATCTGGGTGACCAGCAGCGTCCACATCAGCCCGCGCTTGCCCGGGAACCGGAAGCGGCTGACGGCGTAGCCGGTGGTGGCGGAGACGAAGACGCCGAGGACGGTGGTGAGCCCGGCGATGACCAGGGAGTTGCCGAACCAGGTCAGGAACTCGGTGTCCTTGATCAGACCCGTGTAGTTCTCGAAGGTCGTGTCCTTGAAGAAGTCCGTCGTCGTCGCGTACGCGGCGGGCTTCAGCGAGGTCAGCAGGACCCACAGCACCGGGAACACGGCGATCACGGACGCCACGATCAGCGTGAGGTGCAGTCCGACGGAGGCGAGCGGCGAGCGCTCGCCGCGGAGCCGGACCTTGACCTTGCGCGCCGAGTGGTGCGCGGTGGGCGCGGGGGCGGTGGTCACCAGTTATCTCCCTGCGTGCGGAGGACTCGCCGGTAGACCGCGGCGAAGAGCATCAGGAGGACGAGGATCAGCACGCCCCATGTGGAGGACTGCGCGAAGTCGCGGGGACTGATCTCGAAGGAGAACTTGTACGCCTGGGTGACCAGGATCTGGGTGGCCTCGCCGGGTCCTCCGCGGGTCAGCAGGAAGATGACCGGGAACATGTTGAAGGTCCAGATGGTCGACAGCAGGATCACCGTGGTGGAGACCGGCCGCAGACCCGGCAGCGTGATGTGGCGGAACCGCTGCCAGGCGGTGGCGCCGTCCATCTCGGCGGCCTCGTACTGCTCGCTGGGGATGGACTGCAGACCGCCGAGCAGGGCGACCATCATGAACGGCACGCCGAGCCAGACGTTGACGGCGATGACGGCGAACTTCGCCCAGGTCGGGTCGTTCAGCCACGGGACGCCGTCGATACCGGCACCGGAGAGGATCTTGTTGAGCAGCCCGCGGTCCTCGTTGTAGAGGAAGCGCCAGGCGAACACGGAGACGAATCCGGGAATGGCCCAGGGCAGGATCAGCGCCATCCGGTACGCGGAGCGGCCGGCGATCCGGCGGTTGAGGATATTGGCGAGGGCCATGCCGAGGACGAACGTGATGCTCACGCAGGAGACCGTCCACACCAGGGTCCACCCGAGCGTGCCGAGGAACTGGTTGCCCGTGAGTGCGTCGGCGTAGTTGTCCAGGCCGACGAACTTGTACGTCGCGGGCATGTGGTTGACACCGATGGACCGTGCGACGTTGCGCTCGTTGGCGTCGGTCAGCGACAGGTAGACGCCGCGGACGAGCGGGTAGCCGATGATCACGCCGATCACGACGACGACCGGGGCGACCATGGTCCAGGCGTACCAATGGGTCGACAGCGCCCGACGGAGCCTGCTCGGTGGTGGAGGGTTACCAGTACCGCGGCTCCGGCCGCGGACGACGTCGTCGTCCGCGGCCTTCGCCACCGACTGGCTGGTGTGGACAGCCATCAGTCGGCCTGCCTTCCTGAGTTACTTCCAGCCCTTGAGGAGCTTGCGGTAGGAGTCGCCGGTGGCCTTGGCGCCCTTCTCCGGCGTGGTCTGGCCGGTCAGGACCTTGGTGTACTCGGTGACGAGCGGGGCGAAGAGGCTGCCGGTCTCCGGGATCCAGGGGCGCTCGACGGCGGTCTCGACGACCGGCTTGAAGAAGCCGACGATCTCGTTGTCGACGACCTCTTCCTTCGCGTAGGCGGAGGTACGGGTCGGCAGGAGGTTCAGCTCCTTGGTGACCTGGGCCTGGGTGTCCGCGGACGTCATGTAGTCGACGAAGGCGTAGGAGGCGTCGAGGTTCTTGGAGCCCGCGTAGACGGCCAGGTTGTGACCGCCCTGCGGGGCACCCTGCGCGACGGAACCGGCCGGGACCGGGGCGACGCCCAGGTTGGCCTTGTCCTTGAACTCCTTGCCGGCGTAGGTGTCGGCGACGGCCCACGGGCCGTTGATCATCATCGCGACCTTGCCGTCCTTGAAGGACGACTGCATGTTCTCCCAGCCGTCCGTCGCGTCGGTCTTGGCCGCACCGGAGTCGACGAGGTCCTTGACGACCTTCATCGCCTTGACGCCGGCGGCGTTGTCGACGGTGACGGACTTGGTGGACGCGTCGACGAGGTCGCCGCCCTCGCCGTACAGGAAGGACAGGAACCAGTACGCGTCGTCGCCGCGCAGGTACATGCCGGTCTTGCCGGTCTTGTCCTTGATCTTCTTGGAGACGGTCTTCAGCTCGTCCACGGTGGTGGGAACCTCGACGCCGGCATCCTTGAAGATCTTCTTGTTGTAGAAGATGCCCATGGAGTCGATGACCTGCGGCACCGCGTACGTCTTGCCGTTGTACTCGGTGGACGCCGCGGCCTGCTTCAGGAAGTCGTCCGCCTTCTGCAGGGCGGGGGTGCCGTCCAGCGGGGCGAGGTAGCCGAGGTCCGCGAACTCAGGGGTCCAGGCAACCTCGGAGCGGATCACGTCGGGGGCGCCGGAGCCGGACTGGGCAGCGTTCTTGAACTTGTTCTGCGCCTCGCCGAAGGGCACGTTGACGTACTTGACGTCCACCTTCGGGTGCTTCTTCTCGAAGTCCTCGGCGATCTTCTTGAAGACCTTGTCCTCGCTGCCCACGGTGGAGGTGTCCCACCACGTCACAGTCCCGGAGAGCTCGCCCGAGCTCTTGCTGGTGCCGTCGGACTTGTCGTCACCGCCGCAGGCGGTCGCCGCGAGCGCCAGGGCCGCGACCAGGGCGGTGGCCGTTATGCCACGTCGCATCTGTGAACTCCTTCAACTGCCGTACCGCTCCGTCGCGGCGCCGGGTCGACGTGAACGTAACAAGGATGAAAGAACGTCGAAAGGTCTTGCGGAAGATTTCTGCAAGCTTCGACGATCGTTACATTCGCGTGTCCTCAAGGTTGCCGTCAAGCCTCTTGACGAGAACGGCCCAGCCCTGGCAGGAGAGGGCACGGGTGGCCGATTCCGCAGTGCGACGATCTGATCGCGGGCATCGCGATGCCTTCGCAAGTCCTTGCAAGATGTTGCGGCAGCCCTGTCCGCGACGACGCTCCGGGTCGCGGCCGCTCACCGGCACACGCGGTTGCCGCGCCTGGCCGTACGGGTCCGGTCGCCCGATTCCTGCGCATGGTGGGCAATCCGACATACGCCCGGTACAGTCCACTTCCATGACCGCACGGCTTGCCGATATCGCAACTCAGGCGGGGGTCAGCGAAGCTACGGTCAGCCGTGTACTGAACGGCAAACCCGGTGTTGCTGCAGCCACCCGCGAATCCGTACTCGCCGCGCTCGACGTCCTCGGCTACGAACGGCCGGTACGGCTGCGCAGGCGCAGCGCGGGGCTGGTCGGGCTGATCACGCCCGAGTTGGAGAACCCCATCTTCCCGGCGCTCGCCCAGGTGATCGGCCAGGCGCTGACCCGGCAGGGCTACACCCCGGTGCTGGCCACGCAGACGCCCGGCGGTTCCACCGAGGACGAGCTCACCGAGATGCTCGTCGACCGTGGCGTCTCCGGCATCATCTTCGTCTCGGGCCTGCACGCCGACACCTCGGCCGATATGCAGCGGTACGAGCAACTGCGCGCCCAGGGCGTCCCTTTCGTCCTGGTCAACGGATTCTCGCCGAAAGTCCAGGCACCCTTCATCTCGCCCGACGACCGGGCGGCGATGCGGCTCGCGGTGACACATCTGGTGTCGCTCGGCCATCAGCGGATCGGTCTTGCGGTCGGACCCAAGCGTTTCGTTCCCGTACTCCGGAAGATCGAGGGCTTCCGCGCCACCGTGCAGGAGCAGTTGAACCTCACCTCGGACGAGGTGGAGGTGCTGATCCAGCACTCGCTGTTCACGCTGGAGGGTGGCCAGGCCGCCGCCTCCGCGCTGATAGAGCGCGGGTGCACGGCGGTGGTGTGCGCGAGCGACATGATGGCGCTCGGAGCGATCCGGGCCGCGCGCAGGCTGTCAATGGAGGTGCCGCGCGACCTGTCGGTGGTCGGCTACGACGATTCGCCGCTCATAGCGTTCACCGATCCGCCGCTGACGACGATCCGGCAGCCGGTCACGGCGATGGGTCAGGCCGCGGTCCGCACCCTGCTCGAGGAGATCGGTGGCACGCCGGCTCCGCACAGCGAGTTCGTCTTCATGCCGGAACTGGTCGTACGGGGTTCAACTGCCGCGGGTCCCGGCCCGGATCCGGCTTCCGCTTCCGGAATGACCCCAGGGTCGCACGCCCGCCCGTAGGGTGCACCATGTGCAGCCGGAACCCGACCGGAGGATGATCGGGCAGAGAGACGTATCTGGCAGAATCGACGCCTATGGGTGAATCGAGTGTGAAGTCACAGGAAGGCCGCACGGCGGCCCCCGCGTCACCCATCGTGGACGAGGCGGCCCTCCAGGCGGGGCGGAACGACAGGCTCGCGAGACTGCGCTCGCTGCGGTCTCCCGGTAGGCCGCGCATCTGGTTCGAAGTCACGCTGATCGCGGTCAGTTACTGGCTCTACTCGCTGGTGCGCAACGCGGTCCCCGAGCAGAAGGCCGCGGCCCTGGCGAATGCCGACCGGCTCTGGTCGGTGGAGAAGTTCCTGGGCATCGCCGTCGAACAGACGGTCAACCACGCGATGAATTCCGTGACATGGCTGATCGTCTCGATGAACTACTACTACGCGACACTGCACTTCATCGTCACCATCGGTGTGCTGGTGTGGCTGTTCCGCTTCCATCCCGGCCGTTACGCGGCAGCCCGTCTGGCGCTGTTCGCAACGACGGGTGTCGCACTGCTCGGTTACTACCTGTTTCCCCTCGCGCCGCCACGTCTGATGAACGGCGGACACTTCATCGACACCGTGCTGGTGCACCACACCTGGGGTTCGATGGCCTCGGGCAACTTCAAGAACATGTCGAACCAGTACGCGGCGATGCCGTCGATGCACATCGGCTGGTCGCTGTGGTGCGGGCTGATCGTCTTCGCACTGGCGTCCGCGCCCTGGGCGAGGATCCTGGGCCTGTTGTACCCGGCGGTCACCCTGGTCGTGATCGTGTCGACGGCCAACCATTTCTGGCTCGACGCGGTGGGCGGGATGGCTTGCCTGACATTCGGTTTCGCGGTGTCGTACGCCTGGTACGGTGCGCTGCCGCACCACCTCCCGAAGCGGGTGCAGGCGCCGCGGTGGCGGGCACGCCCGGCAGGGCTGAGCGCGGGGGGCGCCGATCCGGGCGGGCCGCCCGGCCACGGAGGCACCGGTGCGCCGGTGAACGCCTCCGGTCTCCCTCGCAGGACGGGCCCGAATGTGCCGGCCGGACCGGCCGAACGAGCCGGACGGGCTCGTTCGGCATGTGAGGACGTCTTTCCGCCCCGCCCCCTCACGCCCCGTAGAACCGCTCCTCCACCACCGCGCGCGCCCGCCGCGTGATCCGCCGGTAGTCGTCCAGCATGTCCCCCACGTGCCCCGGCTCGTACCCCAGGTACCGCCCCACCGCCGTCAGTTCCCGCGGCCCCGAGGGGAACGTGTCCGCCGGACGTCCGCGCACCAGCATCACCGCGTTGCGGACCCGGGTCGCCAGTACCCATGCCTCGTCCAGCGTCTGTGCGTCCTCACCGGAGATCAGTTCCGCCGCGCACGCAGCGGCCAGCGCCTCGCGCGTGCGGGTGGTGCGCAGCCCCGGTTCCACCCAGCCGTGCTGCATCTGCAACAGCTGGACCGTCCACTCGACGTCGCTCAGCCCGCCCCTGCCCAGCTTCGTGTGGAGCGTCGGGTCGGCGCCGCGCGGCATCCGTTCGGACTCCATCCGGGCCTTGAGGCGGCGGATCTCGCGGACCGCGTCCTCCCCCAGCCCCTCCATCGGGTAGCGCAGGGGATCGATCAGTTCGATGAAGGCGCGGCCGAGCTCCGCGTCACCCGCCATGGGTTCGGCGCGCAGCAGGGCCTGGCTCTCCCAGACCAGTGACCAGCGCCGGTAGTAAGCGTCGTACGACTTCAATGTGCGCACCAGCGGTCCGCTCTTGCCCTCCGGCCGCAGATCCGCGTCGATGATCAGCGGCGGGTCGGCGGTGGGCAGCTGCAGCAGTCTGCGCATCTCGGCGACGACGGTGTTGGCGGCCCGGGCCGCCTCCTGCTCGTCGACGCCCTCGCGCGGTCTGTGCACGAACAGGACGTCGGCATCGGATCCGTAACCGAGTTCATGACCGCCGAAGCGGCCCATGCCGATGACGGCGAACCTGGTGGGGAGGGTGTCGCCCCACTGTTCGCGTACGACGGCGCGCAGCGCGCCCGCGATGGTGACCGCGTTCAGGTCCGTGACCGCGTTGCCGACCCGGTCGACGAGTGTGCCGTGGTCGGGTTCCGCGGGGTTCTCCTCCGTGCCGTACGAGCCGATGAGGTCCGCCGCCGTGGTGCGGAACAGTTCGCGCCGCCGCACACCGCGGACCACCGCGACCGCGGACTCGGCGTCCTCGGCCCGCCCCACCGCTGCCAGCACCTCCTGCTCCAGGTGATTGCGGCTGCGCGGCTTCAGCCCCTGCGGGTCGCCGAGGATCGCCACCGCCTCGGGCGCCCGCAGCAGCAGGTCGGGGGCGAGCCGGCCGGCCGACAGGACGCGGGCGAGGTTCTCCGCCGCCGCGCCCTCGTCGCGCAGCAGCCGCAGATACCAGGGGGTCTTGCCGAGCGCGTCGGACACCTTGCGGAAACCGAGGAGCCCGGCGTCCGGGTCGGCGGAGTCCGCGAACCAGCCGAGCAGCACCGGCAGCAGGGTCCGCTGGATCGCTGCCTTGCGGGACACCCCGGAGGACAGCGCCTCCAGATGCCGGAGCGCGGCGGTCGGATCGGCGTATCCGAGCGCTTCGAGCCGGGCTTCGGCAGCCTTCGCGCTGAGCCGGATCTCGCCCGGTGCGAGCTGGGCGACGGCGTCCAGCAGCGGCCTGTAGAACAGTTTCTCGTGCAGCCGCCGCACCACGGACGCGTGCCGCTTCCACGCCTGGTTGATCTCGGCGATGGGGTCCGTACGCATCCCGAGGGAGCGCCCGAGCCGCCGCAGGTCCGATTCGTCCTCGGGCACGAGGTGGGTGCGGCGCAGCCGGTAGAGCTGGATGCGGTGCTCCATGGCGCGCAGGAAGCGGTACGCGTCGTCGAACTGCGCGGCGTCCACCCGGCCGACGTAGCCGCCCTCGGCGAGCGCCCGCAGGGCGTCCAGGGTCGAGCCGCTGTGCAGGGACGCGTCGCTGCGGCCGTGTACGAGCTGCAGCAGCTGTACGGCGAACTCGACGTCCCGCAGCCCGCCGGGCCCGAGCTTGATCTCGCGGTCGACACGGTCCGCGGGGATGTTGTCGACGACGCGGCGGCGCATCTTCTGTACGTCGCCGACGAAGTTCTCCCGGTCCGCTGCCTGCCAGACCATCGGCGAGACGGCTTCGACGTACTCCGCGCCCAGTTCGGGGTCTCCGGCCACCGGCCGGGCCTTGAGCAGCGCCTGGAACTCCCAGGTCTTGGCCCAACGCTGGTAGTACGCGAGATGTGAGGAGAGCGTCCGTACCAGCGGTCCGTTGCGGCCCTCGGGACGGAGGTTGGCGTCGACCGGCCAGATGGTGCCCTCGACGGTCGTCTCGGAGCAGATCCGCATCATGTGCGCGGCCAACCGGGTGGCGGCCTGGATGGCCCTGCTCTCCTCCGAGCTGTCGACCGGTTCCGCCACGAAGATGACGTCGACGTCGGAGACGTAGTTCAGTTCGTGCCCGCCGCACTTGCCCATCGCGATGACCGCCAGCCGGCACAGGGCGGCGTCCGCGGGTGCGGCCGTCCGGGCGATGGCGAGCGCGGCCCGCAGGGTCGCGGTCGCCAGGTCGGCGAGTTCGGCGGCGGTCTCGGCGACGTCCGTCGTACCGCACACGTCCCGGGCCGCTATGGCCAGCAGGCATCGGCGGTAGGCGATGCGCAGCGTGTCCGGGTCCTGGGCGTCCCCGAGCTCGTGCTCGAATTCGGCGACCCCGGGGTGCAGGTCCGCCGCCTCGTACATGACGAGCGCCTGCCAGTGTCGGGGGTGCCGGGCCAGATGGTCGCCGAGCGCCTCGGACGCCCCGAGCACCCCGAGCAGCCGGTCGCGCAGCGGCTTGGCGGAGACGAGCGTGTCCAGCAGCATCTGCCGCTCGGCGGGGTCCTCCGCCTCCACCAGTCGGACGAGTCCGCGCAGCGCCAGATCGGGGTCGGCGGTCGCCCCGAGAGCGTCGAGCAGCACCGGATCGGTGCGCACGGACGCCAGGGCGGGCAGGTCGAGCAGCCGCTCGGCGGCGGCGGCGTCGGTGAAACCGTGCCGCAGCAGTCGGGTGAACGTACTGCTTCTACGCCCCGGCACCGTCGTCATTCCGTGCTCTCCTGCTCGCCGCCCGTTCCCGTCCCAGCATTCCGAGCCTAGCCCGGCGCCGATGAATTCGTAGCGGGTGCACGGTCTGTACTTCGCAGGCACGATCGCTTGCAGGACCTGTATCAGGAGGGCGCCATGTCCGTACCCGAACCCGTCGCCGAGCTGCAACAGGAGTACAGCGACAAGGGAGCCACTGCCCGCCCGTGGTCGGAAGCCGTGGGTGTGCTGACGCGGGCAGGGGTGTTCTGGCTGTCCACGGTCCGCCCGGACGGTCGCCCGCACGTCACTCCGCTGATCGGGCTGTGGACGGACGGCGCGCTGCACTTCTGCACGGGGCCGACGGAGCGCAAGGCCCGGAACCTGGCGGAGAACCCGGAGGTCGTGCTGACGACCGGCACCAACACGCTGTCCCGGGGCTTCGACGTGGTGGTCGAGGGCCGGGCGGTCCCGGTGACGGACGAGACCCGGCTGACCCGGCTGGCGAAGCTCTGGGAGGACAAGTACGGCGCGGACTGGCACTTCGAGGTCCACGCGGGCGCGTTCGCGAACGGGGCGGGCGGCCGTGCCGACGTGTTCGGGGTGACCCCGCGCAAGGCATTCGGCTTCGGCAAGGGCGAGCCGTACAGCCAGACGCGCTGGCTCTTCGGCTGACAGGCGTCCCACGCCGCGTTCCGGTCCCGTACCACTGCCCGGCCCGGTGAAGCCTGCCGTCGCCGGCGCGCACGGCGGCTGAGCGGGAGCCGCTCAGCCGCCCCGGGGCGGACTACCTGCCGTCCCCGGTGCCGGGTCTGGTACCGATGACGACGGTCGCGTACAGCTCGTCGGAGGTGACCACCCGCGCAGTCAGCCCGCTCCGGGCGACGGCCTCCTCGGCGCTCGCCGCCTGCCGTTCGCTCGTCTCGACCAGCAGATGGCCGCCCGGCGCCAGCCACTGCGGCGCTTCGGCGGTCACCCTGCGCAGCACATCGAGCCCGTCGCCCCCACCGTCGAGCGCCACCCTCGGTTCATGGACCCGGGCCTCCACGGGCAGGAGTTCGACGTCCTCGCTGGGTACGTACGGCACGTTGGCGAGCAGAATCCCGACGCGGCCGCGCAGCGAGGCGGGCAGGGGTTCGAAGAGGTCGCCCTCGTACACCTCCCCCGTACCGGCGACATTGCGGCGCGCGCACCGCACCGCGGCGGGTTCGACATCGCTGGAGTGCAGCTCGACCCGGTCCAGGGCCGCGGCGAGCGCGGCGCCCAGCGCGCCCGAACCGCAGCACAGATCGACGACGACGGCGGGCCCGTCCGCGGAACGGACAAGACCGACGGCCTGGTCGACGAGGAATTCGGTACGGCGCCGAGGGACGAAGACGCCGGGGTCCACGGCGATCCGCAGGCCGCGGAACTCGGCCCAGCCGAGGACGTGTTCGAGGGGGAGTCCGGATGCCCGCCGGTCGACCATGGCGGCGATTTCGGCCGCGTTCGCGGCCGTGGAGAGGATCAACTCCGCCTCGTCCTCGGCGAATACGCAACCGGCGGCGCGAAGTCTCGTGACGATGACGGAGTAAGGGAGCGGTGTTGAGGAGACCGACATGGAGCGGAGCCTTTCGGGATGCCGATGGGTGCTCCGCGGTCCGCCCGGACCTAGACCGGTCCGGTCACGCAGTCGCGACAGGTGAGCACCCAGCCTGATACAGCGGTAATGGGTCTCACCTCCTCGGTATGTCCCCGTGCTGGGGTCCGCAACACTACCCGAATCGAGCCGGCGTGTCGGCCACTGCCCGGGACGGCCGGTGGCGATGGCGGCGAGTCAGGAGCGGCGTCCTCCACCGCCGTCGAAGAGCCGGTTGTGGACGGCCACCGAGGTGTTGTTGGCACGGGTGTGCCGGATCGCCTCGCGATGCTGCCGCTCGATCTGCTGGCCCTCGAAGTTCTCGGTCCTGCGCCTCGACTTCAGCTGCAGTTTGACGACAAGCACGACGATCAGCGCCAGCAGCCCGCCGAGCAGCGCCAACACGCTTGCCATGAAACCCTCGTGTCCGGACCGTGTACTGTCCGCCGATTGTCCTCCGTGGGACACGTCGCGTCCAGACTCCCGGACCGGCCCCGCCCGCTCCCGCGGCAGGGGTCCGTACGCGAGTGCGCCCCCTGCCTGACCGGCAGGGGG